>JBBJOE010000084.1:0-9772 GCA_037721765.1 Thermomicrobiales bacterium | reverse complement strand
CTGTGGAACGATATCGGGATGCCGGCCGCCTTCCCGGTCGCCGCCCTCTTCGCCGACTACTACCGGGTGGTGCCGGAGGGGATCATCAACGACCGGTTCGGGATCGGGATGACGAAGGCGGAGCCGGGCCACCTGGCCCCATTCGACATCACCACCCCCGAGTACCGCTCCTACGCCGAGATCACCCCGGAGAAGTGGGAGGCGACGCGGGGCATCGGATTCTCGTTCGGCTTCAACCGAAACGAGGGGGTTGACGCGATGATCTCCGTCCCGGACCTCGTCCACCTCCTCATCGACGTCGTCAGCAAGAATGGGAACCTGCTGCTCAACGTCGGCCCGATGGCCGACGGGACGATCCCAGACGGCCAGCGCGACCGCCTGGAGGCACTCGGCACCTGGCTGCGGACCAACGGCGAGGCGATCCACGGCACGCGGCCCTGGCGACTGGCCGAGGGCACGACGGGGGAGGGCATCCCGATCCGGTACACGCGGAAGGAGGACGCGCTCTACGCCATCCTGCTCGGCCAGCCGGAGGGGCGGGTAGGCTTGCCGGCGGGGACGGTGGTCGCTGGGGCGACGGTGACGTTGCTCGGCGAGGGGTCCTCCCTGGCCGTCACGATGACCGACGACGGGGCGGCCACGGTGGATCTGCCAGGTGCCTTGGCCCAGCAGCCGGCCCACGCGTTCCGGATCGTGCCGGGTCCCAGCGATGACTGAGCCGGGACCCGATGGAGACCCTATGGGTGCGAGTGAGGAGCAAGGACGTGGCGGGGCATCCGATGGCGTGGGAGTATCACCGGGAACCGGCGGGCGACGACCAGTTTGAACGGCTGGCGAGCTTGGGGGTAGAGGGCTGGGAACTGGTCGCGGCCCCGGGCGGCGAGATGGTCTTCAGGCGGCCGGCGGCGACGTTGCGGGAGCGGGTGACGCTGGACCAGCGGCGGGCGGTGTTCCGGCACTTCGGTCATTCACCGCCGGCGGATGACCCGGCTCCGGCGGCGGTCGATGCCAACGCCTCGCCGGGGTTAGACCGCGACGACCCGATCGACGCCCACGGCATCCTGCACCCCGGCATCGCCCACCTGCTGGCCAGCACCGGCCACACCGACTCGTTCACGATCTGCGACGCGGGGTTCCCGGTCCCGATCGGGCCGGAGCGAATCGACCTGGCCTGGGTAGCCGGGCAGCCGACGGTGCTGGGCGTGCTGGGGCCGATCCGGGTCCAGTTCGGAATCGATCGGGTCGTGATCGCGGCCGAGGCGGAGACGATCAGTCCCGCCTTCGCGGCCGAGTTGCGAGCGATGCTCGGCGAGACGCCGGTCGAGCTGGTCAGTCATCTGGAACTCAAGCGGCTCAGCCATGAGGGGCGGGCGACGATCCGGACCGGGGACGCGACGCCCTATGCGAACCTGGTCGTGATCGCCGGCTGACGACCATTCAACCACGCTTGTCCAACCGTGCCACCGCCCGGGACGCCGCTGGCGAAGCGACCGAAGCCCGGAGAGGGATCACCCACGATGACCGCGACCGCCGGAACAGGGATGGACCAAGGACGGGAACCCGTTGGCCCGGACGAGGCCCGAGAGGGGGCGTTGGCCCGGATCACGCCAGAGGTCACCGTGGCCGCGGTCGGCTTGGTTCGAACGGGCGAGATCGAGGACCTGGGATCGGTGCTGAGCCGGGACATGCCGCGCGGCGGGGGGGACGAGATCTTCGCCCCGTTCCAGGTCCTGCGGCACCGGACCACCGGCGACATCAACCACGCCGGGGAGGACTGGGGTGGGACGACCTTCAGCACCGAACTGGTGATGGGGACGCCGCACGTCGGGACGCACATCGACGCCTTCTCCCATTGCCAGCACGACGGTGCGATCTACGGCGGCGCGACCGCCCGGGAGGCCGAGGGCGACTTCGGGTGGCGTTCTCAGGCCATCCACGAGATGCGCCCGATCATGACCCGGGGCGTGCTGGTCGACGTCGCCGGGCACCGGGGTATCGAGCGGCTGGCCGACCATGAAGAGATTGGTGCGGACGAGGTGCGGGCCGTCCTCGACGCGACCGGGGTCACGATCCAGCCGGGCGACGCGGTGATGGTCCGGACCGGCAAGATGCGCGAGTATGGCGACCCGGCGGCCTTCGTCGCCGGTCAGCCCGGCCTCGGGGTGGACGCCGCGATCTGGCTCCACGAGCGGGGGATGGCGGCCCTCGGGGCCGACAATACCAGCGTCGAGCCGCAGCCGGTGCCGGATTGGGGTCGCAACCTCCACGTCGAGATGCTGGTCCGCCGGGGCGTGCCGCTGATGGAGTGGCTTGACTTGGAAGGGCTGCACCGGCGCGGGGCGACGACCTTCTTGTTCACCTGCCTGCCCCTGAAGATCCGGGGGGCGACCGGGTCGTGGGTGCGGCCGATCGCGACGTTCTGATCGCCGGCGGATCATCACGAGGGGTGTTGCCGTGTTCGTGATGGCATGCGCCGCGGTACGCCGGGACGGGGAGAGACGAGGGGTGGAGATGTTTCGGATCGATGGCAAGGTGGCGATGGTGACCGGAGCGGGGTCGGGGATCGGGCGGGAGATCGCGCTCCTGTTCGCCGCCAACGGGGCCAGCGTCGGGGTCGCCGACATCAACGAGACGGCCGCCGCATCGGTGGTGGCCGAGATCGCCGGGCACGGTGGCGATGCCTTCGCCGTCTCGCTCGACGTCACCGACCTGTCGTCGGCGGAGCGGGCCGTCGCGGCGGCCGTGGCGCGGGGCGGGCGCCTCGACGTGCTGGTCAACAATGCCGGGATCGGCCTGGTCGGCAACGTCACCGAGACCGGACCGGAGGACTTCGACCGCCTCTATGCCGTCAACGTCCGGGGCGTCTACGCCTGCACCAGGGCGGCGGTGAATCAGATGCTGGCCCAAGAGCCGGAGGGCGGGGTCATCGTCAACATGGCCTCGATCGCGGGGCAGGTGGCCGTCGGACGGCGATTCGCCTACTGCGCGACCAAGGGTGCCGTGATCTCGATGACCCAATCGACGGCGATGGACTTCGTCGAGCGGGGGATCCGCTGCAATTGCATCTGCCCCGGCACCGTCGAGACGCCGTTCGTCGAGGGGTACCTGCGGCGCTACCATGCGGACGAGTACGAGGACACCAAGGCGGCGCTCCATGCCCGCCAACCGCTGGGGCGGATGGGCCGGGCGGAAGAGATCGCCCCGATGGCCCTCTTCCTGGCCTCCGACGCCTCCAGCTACGTGACCGGCGCCCAGATGACCGTCGATGGCGGGTTGACCGCCCGGTGAGCCGGGGTGGGTCGCCAGGCTCGGCTATCGTCACCACGACATACTTCCACGTGGAGGCTGCATCCCCGGTAGAATAGGACCGTCAGGTTCTGCGCTGGTCGGGCAAGGAAAGGAGGTCCGCATCGACATCATCGTCTGGCTGTTGTTAATCCTGATCCTCCGCCTCCTCTTTGGCGTAGCCCTGTAGAGGTGATGGCGGCGTCCTTGGGCAATTGACCCGGTACCTATCGCCTCGCGACCACGGGTGTGGTGCGCCCTGGACAACGAACGCGGGTCGCGCCTTCGCGTCAGGAGAGCGTCACATGGCACCATTCGTCGCGATCTTCATCGTCGCCGTCCTGATCGCCATCCTGATGTTCCGGGTCCGGCGTCGGCCCTGACGAGGTCGTCTCGCCCGGACGGCCCATGTCTCGTCAGCGATCGAACACCGAAACGACCCGGATGTCCACCCACGCGCGACCGAGCGAGGAGCCCCGCCATGGCCACCGACACGACTCGCCCCTCCTCCCCGACGATGATGCCCGGCCTGAGCCGGCCACGCGGCCCGGTGGCCCTGGCCGAGGTCGCCGTGCTGTTGCACCCGGAGGACGAGGTGGCGATCGCCAAGGAGGCGTTGCTGCCCCGGACGGTGCTCCAGACGGCGGCCGGCGATGTCCGGGTGTCGGCGATGATCCCGGCCGGTCACAAGGTCGCCCTGCGGGACGTGGCCGAGGGGTCGCCGATCCGCCGCTATGGCCAGATCATCGGCTTCGCGACCCAGCCCGTCACGGCCGGGCAGCACGTCCACAGCCACAACCTGGCCGTCGGCGAGGGGCAGTTGACGCTGGACTACGCCTTCGGGGAGGAGTACCGGCCGGTCGAGATCGTGCCGGAGGCGGATCGGCGCACCTTCATGGGGTATAGGCGGCCGGACGGCCGGGTGGGGACGCGGAACTTCGTCGCGGTGCTGGCGTCGGTCAACTGCTCGTCGTCGGCGACCCGGGCCGTCGTCGCCCACTTTCAGCGGCCGGGTGCACTCGACGCCTACCCGAACGTGACCGGCGTCGCCGCTTTTCCGACCAAGGGCGGCTGTGGGGCCCACTATGGCTCTTCCGACCTCGGCCAGTTGCAGCGGACGATGGCCGGGATCGTCGATCATCCGAACGTCGCCGCCTACCTGCTGCTCAGCCTGGGCTGCGAGGTGAACCAGCCGGAGGACCTGATCGGCGCGACCGGGCTCGGCGGCGACGGGGGGCCGACGGTGCTGACGATCCAGCAGGACGGCGGATTCCAGAAGACGGTCGATGCCGGGATCGCCGCCGTCGAGGCCCTGCTGCCCCGGGCCAACGAGTCGGTCCGGGAGCCGGTGCCCGTGTCGGAGTTGATGGTCGCCCTGCAATGCGGCGGCTCCGACGGCTGGTCCGGGGTGACGGCCAACCCGGGGCTGGGCAAGGCCGCCGACGAACTGGTCCGCCAGGGGGGGACCGTCGTCCTGGGCGAGACGACCGAGGTCTACGGTGGCGAGCACCTGCTGACCCGCAGGGCGAAGAGCGTCGAGGTCGGCCAAGCCCTGGTCGACCGCATCCACTGGTGGGAGAACTACACCGCGATGTTCGGCGCGAGCATCGACAACAACCCCGCCCCGGGCAACAAGCTCGGTGGCCTGACCACCATCTACGAGAAGTCACTCGGTGCGATCGCCAAGGCCGGCAACACGCCGCTGAACCAGGTCGTCGGCTACGCCGAGCGGGTGACCGAGCGCGGCTTCGTCCACATGGACTCACCCGGCTACGACCCGGTCGCGGTGACGGGGCAAGTGGCGGGAGGCTGCAACATCGTCGTCTTCTCGACCGGGCGAGGCTCCTGCTTCGGATTCAAGCCCGCCCCTAGCATCAAGCTGGCGACCAACTCCGAGCTGTACGCCCGGCAGGAGCCGGACATGGACATCAACTGCGGCCGGGTGCTGGAGGGGATGAGCCTGGACGAGCTGGGGCGGGAGATCTTCGAGGAGATCATCGCGGTCGCCTCGGGCAAGCCGAGCAAGAGCGAGATCGCCGGCGTCGGGGAAGAAGAGTTCAACCCGTGGATCATCGGCGCGATGCTCTGACCCACGGCACGGTTCCGTCGCACCTCGCCGGTCCCCGGCCAGGTGCCCCCGCGCCACCGTCCGGCCCAGCCGAATGCCGGGCGGCATGGCCGCCAGAGGACGACGCCATGCACCGGTTCCGCCGCGCGCTCGCTGACCTGATCGCCCCGCCCGGGCGCGCCATGACGAGCGAAGAGGGCCCCGATCACGACGCCGGGAGTGCCGTCTCCCTGACGGCGGCCGAGGCCGTGGTCGCGGCGGAACCGATCGTCCGCGAGCACGACGGGGCGGCCGAACTGACGCAACTGCGCAGCGGCGCGATCGATCCCTCCGGTCATTCCCGGGCCTGGGAAATGGTCTGGCGCCTGTCGGGCCGGCGGTCGACACTGCTCGCCACCTTCGGGCCGCGACCGGGGCCCTGGCACGGCGACGACGACCCGGATGAGGTTAGGGATCGGCACGAGCGGGACGACCGGACGTCGCCAGGGTCCATGGGCCTGTGGGGCGTGCGCGTCGTTCAGTTCGACCCGCGAGTCGGTGGCCCCGGGGGGCTGCGGTCCCAGGATCGGCCGACCGAGACGGCCATCGAGCGGCTGTGGGAACAAGAACAACGGCGCTATCCCGCCCTGCCGCGCCCGTTCATCGATTCGCCCGCGGCGTTGGGCGGGTTCGCCAAGCTGGGCCCGCTCACCGTCGCCACGGGCCGTCCCCCCACCCTGAGCGGCCTGGTGGGCGATGACGGCAAGGCCGTTTGGGAACTGTGGCTGGGGGGGCGCATCTACCGCTTGCCGTTCGCCGTGTCCCCGTTCGAGAACCTCGGCGGCCCCTACCACCCGAGCCGCCTCGGACGCCCCGGCGACCCGGCCGAGCGGATGCCGTCCCGATGACCCCACCGGCCCCCCATCCATTCCTCGCCATGGCGACCGACCCGCTCGCGACCCCGCCCCGCGATGAAGTGGTCGATCGACACTACGAGCTGTTCCGCGCCCGGGCCGGGGCGCTCGGCGTGACCGTGGCCCGGATGCCAACGGCCGGGGAAGCCGCGGCGATGATCGGGGACCTGGCCCGCGAGGTCGGCCACCGCACCGCGATCGTCTCGGGGGACGCGACGGGCGCCCTGCCGGTGTTGGCAGGAGTCCTCGCCGGCCTCGGCGTCTCGGTGCGGGCCGCCGCCGACCCGGCGCTGACCCGGGACGCACCGCTCGGCATCAGTTGGGCGGAGACGGCGATCGCCGAGACGGGCTCGGTCCTCCTGGCGGAGGCCACCTTGGCCGACCGGGCCGTCGGGATGCTGGTCGCGACCCAGGTCGTCCTCTGCCCGGCGTCGGGTCTGCGGGGCTCACTAGAAGATGCCGCCGACGCCCTCCGCGCCATGGCGACCCGGCCCGGGGGGAGTTTTGCGACCCTGGTAACGGGGCCAAGCCGTACCGCCGACATCGAACGTGTCCTGACCGTCGGCGTCCAGGGACCATCCCGGCTGGTCGTGATCTTCATCGACGAGCCGGGACCCTGATCACGTACCGACGTCATCATCGCCCGTGACGAATCATGATCGTGTCCGGTGAGCACCGCCTCGGGACAGCGAGGGAGCAGCGGGCCGGTCGCGACCCGTGCGCTGATACGGGCCATTCGCGAGCCGGCCGAGAGGAGAACAGATGACCATTCCCGGCGAACCTACTGATGATCGGCCCACACCGCCGTTCGCCGCCGCGCCGGTGGAGATGACCGCCGGGTTCCTGGATTTCCTCCGGGCGACGATCGTCTGGAAGGTCGAAGGACTGGACGATGATGCCCTGCGTCGCTCGCTCGTCCCGTCCGGCGTCACGCTGCTCGGGATGGTCAAGCACCTGGCGATGGTGGAGCGGTTCTGGTTCCAGATCGTCTTCGCCGGGGAAGACATCCGCGCCTTCTGGACAGCCGACGACCCCGACGCCGACTGGCGCGTCGAGCCTGAGGACACGACGGCCGGCATCATCGCCCTCTACCGCGACGAGTGCGCCCGGTCACGGGCGATCGTGGCCAGCGCGGACTGGGACGATCTCTCCAGGCGACCGGACTACCCCCACACCCTCGGCTGGATCTTGACCCATATGGTCGAGGAGACCGCCCGCCACTGCGGCCACGCCGACATCCTACGGGAACTGACCGACGGGGTCACCGGGGAGTAAATAGTGGGCGATTCGCGCTGCTGACGCGCCAGCGGGGAGTGGTCACCGATCGGAATGACTGATCCGATCGTCTTCGATCGACCAAGGGATACGGCGAACGGGTCCGGGATTCGCGGTTTCCGCGAGGTCCCGACGAACCAGTTCACGTTACGGTTGATGTGAGGTGATCGGCCCGAGAGTGGGGGTGACACGGGGGCAATTCGGCGAATGAAAGCGTCGTGGAGGGAACGGTGGCGGGGACACCGAGACGATAGGACGGGTAGGGTCCCATCGTCACCCGACGCCGCATCGAAGGAGTTGAGAGCGGCAGATGCGCTGTATGTCGATGTCGCACGGAAGCGCTTGGATGATCAATTCGATGCTATAGAGCTTGGAGGCCCGGGTTACGGCGCTCTTTACCATCGGCAGCACCATTCTCCCGATCACGGCAAGTCTTCTCGCGGCCCGGGTCGATATTCTGGAGGGGGCGGCGGTCTCCCGGGTCTTCCTGATCCTCGGATTCGCCTTCTACGTGTTCTTGGCCGGATGTTTTGTCCGTGCGTTCCGGACGAATCGATGGGATGCTCGGCCAGAGATGCCACGGTGGAAAGCTTTGACGATCGGCCGACCGGAAGGAGAGATGCGGCGCTGGCTTGGGGGCGCATGCGTCGAGGCTTATGGCAACGACAAGCGTGTCCTAGAGCGGAAGGCCCGAACCATCGGCCTGGCGGTGTGGGGCTTGGCCGGGGAGGCGATGTGTCTGACCATCGCCGTGATAGCGCCGCTCTGGCCGGTGCGAAGACCATGGTGAATGCGGCCTCCGACGAGAGGTCTATCCTATTTCGGCTTGGGATGTTCCAGGACCGACACGGACTTGACCGGCATGGGCACGGATCGTTTGCTCGCCCAACGATGCGCGAGAACCTCCAAATGGCCACTATTCCGTGACGATGTCGATTTCGGGCACCAGTTTAACCCGCACCGCCGAGGGACGACCGTCGCCCCCGGTTTCGATGTCCGAAGCGGTGACGGCCCGGACCCAGCCGGGTCCGTCCAGCGGGGTCTCGACTTGGTACCAGACATCGTAGGCGTCGGCGCCCGTGGTGGTTGATTCGGGATCACCGGAGTCTATTGCGAGGAGGGGGAACGTCGCGCCCGGGTCGGGCGGCAAGGTGCCGGATCGGGTGGCGCCCGCGTCGTTCTCCGGGGCGGACCAGACCTCGATGTCGTCTGTCGAGGGGTCCCGGGCGACGACGACCGAACCGATCGAGTCGGAGGCGTCGGTCGGGGCGGGGAAGGCCCGGTCATTGATGAAGTGGGTGGGGTTGAGCCAGCCCTGGTCGGCTGGCAAGTCCGGGGCATCGATGGGCCAGTAGCCGGGGCCCGGCGGGCAGTCGGGGCCGCACTGGAAACCGTAGCGAGGTGTGGCGCCATTCACCTCCGCCGTGGTGAAAAAGGTGCGGACTTCGACATGGAGATGATTCGGGATGTCATCGCCCCGGTCCAGTACCGTGCCGAGGACTTGCCCGCGCGTGACGGTTTCGCCCTCCGCAACGCTGAGGGCGGGATCGAGGTGGCCATACATCGAGTAGAGATCAGGCTCGTGGCGGACGATGACGACCCGGCCCGGGTACTCCGACCCGGCGAAGACGACCTCGCCGTCCCCGATCGCCAGCACGGCGGCCCCCGCCGTGTCACCATCGATGGCGTACCAGTCCTCCCCGGTGTGCCAGTGGCCGGGGAGGTACCAGGTGTTCTCGGTCGTGAACCCGTGACGGATCAGGAAGCCGTCGCCGGGGAGTTGTCCTGGGAGGCCGATGGGATAGGAGAACGTGGCGGTGTCCGATTCGTCCTGCCGTGCCCCCGCGCGAGCGGGATACGCCAGCGCGGGAGCCAGGAGGGCGGCGCCGAGGATCGTGCGGCGGTCGAGTCGAGTCAGCATCGGGGTGCTCCTCCGCGGCAGACGTGTCGCCTCGATCTCCTGCCAAAGCGGCTCTGACGGTCAGGTCGGCGGATGTTGATAGTGACCGGGCTCGGTCGGGTCCATCGCGGCGCGGCGCTGGCGCCGATCGGACGAAGGACCCTGCCCACGCGGGGTGCGCGGGCGCCGTAGCGGGGTGCCGTCGTGCATGGAAGTGATCACCGGGAACGCGAACGGGGCGGGTCCCTCGGGCCCCCCCCCCCCCCCCCGCCGCCGCCGCCGCCGCGGCGCGCCCCCCGACCGGGGGGCAGCCCCAACCGCCCCCGGGCGTGCCGCCGCCGCGGATGCGGC
>JBBJOE010000083.1:0-9803 GCA_037721765.1 Thermomicrobiales bacterium | reverse complement strand
TCGCCGCCTCTGCCGCCCCGTCCGAACGGTCCGACGAGGCGCTCGACGCCCTGTTCGCCGCTCCGAAGTTCGAGGGGAAGACGCCCCCGGAATCTCCCTGGAGCGTGGGAGAGACCCCCGACCGCGGAGCGGAGGAAATGTCGTTCCCCATCGAATCGATGACCTTCACGATTCCCCTGCCGGGTGAGACGACGCTGCCGGAGGCGGCGCGGGTCATCATCGAGACCTCCACCGACGACCTGACCCATGGCAGGATGGAAGCCGCCCAGGACGCTTGCTACGCCGCCCTCGCCTACGCCAGCACGGACCACGGCATCTACCTGCGCCTGGCCGAGGTCACCGCCGCCCGTCGATCGTTCCGCCAGGCCCGGGCGAACGCCGTCACCCTGGCCAGGATCGCCGAGATCGCCGGTGAACTCGACGTCGTCCGACTGGCCTATCGGGTTCTGCTCCACGTCAGTGATGACCCCGTCCCCGTCCTCGCCAAGGTGGTCGACCTCGATCTGGTGACCGGCTTCAGCGACGAAGGGGCAGACCGGGCCGCTAAGCTGATCCGCATCCTCAGTGCACGGGGCGACGCCGCCACCGCGCTGGCGTATTCCAACAAACTCTACGCCCAGGCCCCGGGCGACACCGTCGCCACCCTGGAGAACACGCTCCTGCTGGTCCAGAACGGCCAGCCGGACGATGCCATCGCCCGGTGGGAGGAATCAGTCGATCTCGGCGCGGACCTCATGATCGGGAAATCGGCCCTCGCCGCCCTGGTCTCCCAGACCAGCGACGGAGACCACTGGGACATGCTCGCCGACATCGCCGGGGCGATCCGGGCCGGTGAGGCACCGCCCGCGACCGCCGACGCCTATCGTCGCATGGCCGCCATGCTCCCCACGACGTCTTCCCTGACGACGGGGACCGCGCTCCTACAGGCGGCAGAGCGCAACGACGCGGCGGTCCCGATGCTGGCGACCGTGGCCGCCGACGCCACCGCCCCGGCCCTCACCCGGACCATCGCCGCCGTGGCCACCGCCGGACTGCTGAATCAGCAGCGGCAGGTGATCGAGCGGACGAGGGCACTCCAGGTCGCGTTGTCGCTCCTCGACCAGCACCCGGCTCCCGCTGGTTTCCCGTGGGAGGGCCTGATCGGCTTCGTCCCCTCGGTCGCCGACCTCGCTGTCGATCTCTCCGATGCCCTCCGCGACCAAGGCCAACGGGTCAAGGCCCTGGATGTCCTCAAAGCTGCTCACCAGCGCTCGAAGAATCACGACCGGCTGGTCTACGCCATGGCCGACTCCTACATCCAGTCGAACCAGCTCGGCTCCGCCCTGGCGGTGCTCGACGGCCTCGCCGCCGCCCACAAGCAAGCCGGTCACCTCGAGAAAATGGCCAGTGTCCTGCGGCACATGTCACAGCTCGCCCCTCACAATATCAAGGTCAAGACTCGCCTCATCGACACCTTCCTCCAGAGAGGGTTCATCGCCGAGGCGAGGACGGAACTTCTCCACCGCGCCGATCTCGAAGAACGCGGGGGCATCATCCCCGGGGCCATGCAGAGTCTGGAGCGGGCCGCCGACCTCGGCTGGTCCCTCGGCCTCCACGACGAGAGCTTCGCCATCTACGGGCGGGTCATCGCCCTCAACCCCGACGCGGCCGAGCCCAGACACGCCCTGGTCGCCCTGATGCTCCAGGCGGGCCGGGTCGCCGACGCCGCGGCCCAGCAGCGGGCAATCGTCGATCTCTCGATGCGGACCAACAAACGGCACGAGGCAATCGCCGCGCTCCACCAGGTGATCGGCCTGACGCCCGACGACACCAGCGCCTATTACCAGCTGGGCAACCTCCTCGGCAGCGTCGGCGAGTACGGACAGGCCGAACGCGTCTTCCGGCGCATCGTCGCCCTCGCTCCGGACGAGGTGATGGCTTCGGCTCGGGCCGAGGCGATGGGCGCCCTGCGTGAACGGGCCGCCGAAGGTTGATCCCGGCCCCTGACGACCGGCCCGTCGCTGTCCTGTCGGGAAACGCGTGGCGAGGAGCGATTTCGGGGGCGGGTGGTACACTGGGGAACGCCTCGTCGCCCGCCTCTCTCCGCCGGTGGCCCCATGCTCGATCCCGGTTGGCTGGTGTCCAGACTCCTGGACCCCCGAGCCCTCCTCGACATTGCCGTCGTGACCTTGATCATCTACTGGTTGCTGTGGGTCGCACAGGGGACCAGGGCCACCCAACTGCTGCGCGGGATCGCGATCCTGATCGTCGGGGTCTTCCTCCTCGCTCGCTTCCTGCAACTCTCGACGCTCAATTGGATGCTGGCCCAGACATGGCCGGCCCTGATCGTCGCGGTCCCGATCATCTTCCAACCCGAACTCCGCCGGATGCTGGAGCAGATCGGCCACACCGCCGTCTGGCTCCGCACGCCCTTCCCCAGCAACACCGACGCCGACCTGATGGAACGGACCGTCGACGAGGTGGTGCGCGCGGCCTCCCAACTGGCCCGGCAGAGGTTCGGTGCCCTGATGATCATCGAACGCGAGACCGGCCTCCAGGACTTCGCCGACCGGGGCGTCCCGCTGGACGCTACCCTGTCCAGGCAACTCCTGATCAACATCTTTTTCCCGAACTCGCCCCTCCACGACGCCGCCGTGATCATCCGGGGAGACCGCCTGGTGGCCGGCAGCGTCGTGTTGCCGCTGACCGATAATATCTCCGCTTCCGGTCAACTCGGCACCAGGCACCGGGCCGCGATCGGCGTGACCGAGGAATCCGACGCCCTCGCCGTCGTCGTCTCCGAGGAGACGGGCCAGATCGCCGTCGCCCACAACGGTCGCCTGATCCGCAACCTGGATCAGGACCGTCTCCGCCGCGTCCTGCGCTCGTTGCTCCGGCTCGACCGGATCGACCAGAGCCGGAATGGCCGTGCCCGGCCCGGGACGAGCGCCACGCCGTCCCCCTCCTCCCCGCCGGTGACCGCGTCCATCGCCACGCCGGCGGCTCCCACGACCGGGGTCCCGCCGGCCGCGACGGCATCGACCGTCGGTGCGGCCACCGGGGGAACCAGTACGACCGAGGACGTCCCCCGTGGCCTGATCGCGCCCGGGACACCAGTCCGGCCGACGCCCGCCCGGGAGACCGAGACCACGGGTGTGCCGCGATGAGACCCACCGGATTCATCCTGCCCCGGCTGTCGATCGCCCGGCCCGGTTCCTCCGCGATCGTCCGCCTCGCCGTTTCGTTCCTCCTGGCGATCGGGCTGTGGGGTTGGGTGACCAACGTCCAGGACCCGGAACGAGAACGAGAATACGCTGGGTTGACGGTCGACGTGGAACCACCGATATCGGGTGTGGAGGTCGTCACCGACGTGTCGTCGGTCTCGGTCGCACTGACCGCCCCGGACTCGATCCTGGACGGTCTCGACCGCTCGGAGTTGGAACCGAGGTTAGACCTCTCCGGCATCGATGAGCCCGGGACCTATCAGCGGGAAATCGAACTCGACGTGCCGGAAGCCGTTCGCTCGGTCCGGATCTCGCCCCGGGACGTATCGATCGTGGTACAGGAAACGGCGAACCGGACCTTCGCTGTCGACTTCCGGCGTCCAGACCTCGGCGAGGGGACCCGGGAACTCGGCGAACTGCAACCGGACGCCAACCAGGTCCTCGTTTCCGGTCCGCGGTCACTGATCGATTCGATCGCCGAGGTGGTCGTTCCCATCGACATCGGCGACCGGATCACCACGTTCGCCGACGATTTCCCCGTCGTGGCCGTCAATGGCGAGGGGGTCGTCGTGGACGGGATCGACCTCCAGCCGCGCACCATCCAGGTTCGTGTCCCGATCTCGACCCGTGGTCGTTCGGTGCCCGTCCTGGTGACGGTGGAGGGCGAGCCCGCCATGGGGTTCGAGGAGGTCTCGCGGACCACTGACCCGCGCGAGGTCGTGATCGATGGGCCAGCGGGTCTCTTGGAAGATGTCCGCTTCGTCTCGACCCGGCCGGTCGACATCGGCGGCCGGACCGGCAACGTTCAGCAGGCAGTCGAGATCACCGGCCTGCCGGAGGGGGTCCGGGTCCTGGACCCGCCGTCGGGCAGCGTGGACGCGATCGTCCAATTGTCCCCACGTGGCCAGCGCCGCGTCTTGCGGGACCAGCCGGTGCGCGTCATCGGGGCCGACGCGGCCCGGGCGATCACCGTTGCCCCGGCGATGGTGAATGTCGAGTTGCTCGCCGCCGAACCCGCCCTCAGTTCCCTGCTGTCCGACGATGTGACGGTGATCGTGGACGTCGCGGGTCTAGGCGAGGGAATTCATGAGGTCGAGCCATCGATCCTGCTGCCGCCGAATGTCGAGTGGATCAGCACCGACCCGGTCACCGTGTCCGTCGCGATCGGACCCGTGGCCGGCCAGGCAACCCAATCCGTCGCCAGGGGTACACCGGCCGCTCTCCCGCCACCGCCGTGAGAGGGAACGGCACCGAAGAAAAAGGGCCGCCGGGCCGGGTTGTCCCGGTCGGGCGGCCCTTCGCGTGAGGACAGGAACTGGCGCGTAATCGACACGCGGTGCTTCGGTCAGGTCGAATTGGAGGCGGAGCGCCCGCTTTCCCGGTTACCGAAGTCCATCTCGTGCGTGAGCAGGATCGCTTCCGCGACCTCCTTCATCGACTTCCTGGCGTCCATGCTGGTCTTGCGGATGCGGTGGAAGGCTTCCGACTCGCGGAGGCCATGGGTTTCCATCAAGACGCCTTTTGCCCGCTCGACGAGCTTGCGCGTCTCGAGGGCGTCCTTCAGATCCCCGACCTCACGCTCCAAGGCGCGGAATTCGTCGAACCGAGCCAGCGACAACTCGATCACGGGCATCAACTCGGTCTCGCGGAACGGCTTGACGACGTACCCGACGACGCCCGCCTCCTTGGCCCGGTCCACCAGACCCTGATCGGAGTAGGCGGTAACCAGGACGACGGGGGCGATGCGTTCCCGCGTCAGGATCTCGGCGGCGGCGATGCCATCGACGCCGGGCATCTTGATGTCCATCACGAGCAGGTCGGGCTGGAGCTTCCGGGCCAACTCGAGCGCCGTATTGCCGTCGCCGGCCTCGGCGATCACCTCGTAGCCGAGTTGCGTCAGCATTTCCCGGAGGTCGAGCCGGATCAGGGATTCATCATCGGCGATGATGATCCGGGGCGAGCGGTTCGCCGCCGCGGTACTCATGGGTCTACGTGTCCATCACTGATCCCGACAGGGGTCGGAGCCAGCTTCGTCAGGCGAGGATGCCCTGACGAAAGCTTCATGCTTGGGTGGGGTGTTGACTGTTCGGTCGGGGCGAGAGGATTCGAACCTCCGACCACCGGTACCCCATACCGGTGCGCTACCGGACTGCGCCACGCCCCGATGTGACCGAGTATAGCACGGCGCTCCGGCCCTCTCCCCGCCGGCCGACCCGCCTGGTCCCCCTTCGGAGACCAGGCATACGCCCGGCGACGGCAGACCAAAACGGCCGCGTCACTCGGCCGGATCGCCCTACTTGACCTCGGCCTTCGCGCCGACGTCTTCAAGCTTGGCCTTGGCGGCCTGGGCCTCTTCCTTGGTGATGCCCTGGCGGACGGGCTTCGGGGCGCCGTCGACCAGGTCCTTGGCCTCCTTGAGGCCCAGGCTGGTCAGCTCGCGGACCGCCTTAATGACCTGGATCTTGTTGGCTCCGATCTCGGTCAGCACCACGTCGAACTCGGTCTGCTCCTCTTCCTCGACCGCCGCCGTGCCGGCTCCACCGCCGCCACCGCCGCCGGCCATCGCGACCGGCGCCGCCGCCGAGACGCCCCAGCGCTCCTCCAGCGACTTGACGAGGGTATTCAGCTCCAGCACGGTCATGCCTTCGAGCTGGGTGATCAACTGCTCCTGATCGGCCATCTGGTCGTTCCTCTCCACGCGTCTCACGCGTCGTCACCGGACACGCGCCCGGCCTGTCGATCGATCCGTCTGACCTGACCGCCCACCGCGGGGGTCAATCCGATTTCCTAATCAGCGGCCTCGGGCTCCGGCTCACCGGCCGGGGCACCGCCCTGCTGGTCGATTCGGGCCTGCAGCAGGTACGCGAGCGACCGGCCTGGGCCGGACAGCACGCCGACCGTGCGGGTCATCGGCGAGGCCAGGAGGTTAACGAGCTTACCGACCAACTCGTCTCGACTCGGCAGCGTCGCGATCTCTTCGATGTCCCGCGTCGTGACCACGCGCTGGTTCAACACGCCGGCCCGGATGGTCAGGACACGCGACGTCCGCACGAAGTCGCTGACGGCCTTGGAAACACTGACGATGTCACCGTAGGCCAGGACCAGCGCCGTCGGGCCGGACAGGATGTCGGACATCCCCTCGATCCCCACGCGCTCGGCGGCGATCGAGGTGAGCGTGTTCTTTGCCACCCGCAGTTCGGCATCCAATGGCCGCAACGTGGCCCGGAACCCCTGGAGGTCGGAGACGGAGAGGCCACGATAGTCGGTGACGATCGCCAACTCGGAACGTTCAAGCCCATCGGCGAGCTCATCGATCGCCTGTGCCTTCTTCGGTGTTGGCATCCAGGTTCACCTCCTTTCCCTGTGCGAGGTGCCGACCGGGCACCGAGACGGACGAAACGAACAACGCCCCGGGCCAATGTTGGCCCAGGGCGCACGACGAGTACCGGGATGCGGTCACGTCACGTCCATGGACCTGCGCCGGGAATTGAGCGCTCGCGCGCACCGGCGGTCTCTGGTCAGAGGAAGGCGTTCGGTTGTGTGGGACGACCGGTCGTCGCTATCCGGCCGCAGCCGAGGCCGCCACCGAGGCGGTCGCCACGTCGAGGGCGATGCCGGGGCTCATGGTCGTCGCGATCGTCAGTGTACGGCAGTAGACACCCTTGATGCTAGAGGGCTTGGCCCGGTTGATCGCGTCGATGACCGCGTACAGGTTGTCCCGGATCTGCTCGTCGGTAAAACTCTTGCGCCCGAGTGGGGCGTGGACGATGCCGGTCCGGTCATTTCGGAACTCGATCCGGCCCCCCTTGAGTTCCCGGATCACGGCCGGGAGGTCCTCCGGGGCGCGGACCACGGTGCCCGAGCGCGGGTTGGGCATCAGGCCCCGGCGACCGAGGATCCGGCCCAGGCCACCGACCTTGCCCATCTGGTCGGCCATGGCGATGGCGGCGTCGAACTCCAGCCAGTCATCGTTCTGGATCTTCTGCACGTACTCGTCGGTGCCGGCGTAGTCGGCCCCCGCGTCGAGCGCGACGCGCTCGGCCTCACCGGCGGCAAAGACCAGCACCCGGACCACCTTCCCCGTGCCGTGCGGCAGGGCCACGTTGGTCCGGACCAACTGATCGGCCTGGCGCGGGTCGATACCCAGCCGGGCGTGGATCTCGATCGTCTCGTCGAAGCTCGCGAACGTGACCTGGCGCAGCAGCGTGATGGCCTCTTCGACCTCGTAGAGCCGCTCGGGCTCGATCTTCTTCGCGGCCTCGATGTACTTCTTGCCGTGTCCGGCCATGATCTGTCTCCCCGGTGGTCCGAACGGGTCGCCCCTCCCACCTCTAGCGTCTCGTCACGCCGGCCACGCTAGCCGGCGACCTCGATCCCCATGCTGCGGGCCGTGCCCTCGATCTGCTTGACCGCCCCGGCGACATCGACCGCGTTGAGGTCGTTGAACTTCAACTCGGCGATCTCGCGGATCTGGTCCGGGCTGACTTTGCCGACCTTCTCGGTTCGCGGGTTGCCCGCTCCCTTGTCGATCCCGGCCGCGCGCCGCAGCAGGTCGGCCGCGGGCGGCGTCTTGGTCACGAAGCTGAAGGAACGATCTTCGTAGACCGTGATCACGACCGGCACGATCTGGCCAGCCATGTTCTGGGTCCGCTCGTTGTATTCCTTGCAGAAGTTCATGATCGCCACGCCGTGCTGGCCGAGGGCGGGGCCGATCGGCGGGGCCGGGGTCGCCTTGCCCGCCGCGATCTGGAGTTTCACATAGGCACGAACACGCTTCGCCACGTCGGTCCTCCGGGACGAGTCATTCTCTCGCCATCATCGTCGGGTCACCAGACCACGACATCCCATCGCCCGGACCAGAGCCGGGCGGTCGCCGCTACGATTCACGCTCCACTTGGAGGAAGTCCAACTCGACCGGCGTTTCCCGGCCGAAGAACGAGACCAAGACCTTGATCTTGCCCCGTTCGTGGTTGACCTCGTCGATCTCGCCCCGGAAGTCCGCGAACGGGCCATCGGTGATCTGGACGGTGTCCCCCACCTGGAAGCTGACCTTGACCTTCGGTGCCTCGGCCGTCATCCCCTTGAGGATGTTCTGGACCTCGGACTCGGCCAGGGGCACCGGCTTGTTGTTGACGTTCACGAATCCGGTCACGCCCGGGGTGTTCCGCAGCGTGTACCAGGTGTCGTCATCGAGATCCATCCGCACCAGCACGTAGCCCGGGAAGACCTTGCGCTGGACCGTATACCGCTGGCTGTTGCGGATCTCGACTTCATCCTGGGTGGGAACCACAATCTCGTGGACCCGGTCCCCCAGATCGAGCGCTTCGATCCGGCTCTCGATCGTCTTCTTGACCTTATTCTCATAGCCTGAGTAGGTGTGGAGGACGAACCACTGCCCCTCGCCGCTCGGGACGGTCACGCCGCTGGCGGCTGCCCGTTTGGCGGCCAGGCGGTCCTTCAGGCTCGTGCGTTCCATGGTCGATCCTCTCTCTCGCTGCCTCGTCTCGTTCCGGTCAACCCGTGCCGCGGCGGGCCGCTCCCCGGCGAGGGCCTCCCGATCAGAGCGCCTCGAAGAGCTGGAACAATACGAAGTCGATGCCGCCGAGCAGGATCCCCAACGCGGCCGAGATCGCGATGACCACGATGGTCAGGGCCCGCGTCGTCTCCTGGTCCGGCCAATTCACACGGCGCAGCTCGGCCCGGGTGTCGGCGACCAGACGCCGGACGCCCTCCGTGCGAGCCTGCCAGGCGGAGCCGACCGACGGTGCGGGACGCTGCTCCTTCGCGGCGGAACGGCCCGACGGGCCGCTCCCGCCCCCCTCCGCCGGCCGTGGCTGGGCCTTCGCCACCCTGGCGGCCGGGGCCGTCCCGGCCATCGTACCGGCGGTCACGGCCCCCGTCCCGGTGACCTCGGCCGCCGGGCGAGTCGCCACGGCCTGCCTCGGTCTCGCGGCGTTGGCCGCGGAGCGGGCCGCGCTGGCGCGCGCCGATGCTTTGGCCTGCTGACGCTTCGACGATTGAGATTTCCGCTGCGTGGCCATGTCTCGCTTCCTTCCCCGGCCCGGGCCGTCGCGGCCGACCGCCATGGTCGCCTCGCCACTCCGGAGACCGCCACTCACGCGATAAGGGGCGGCTCACCTCGCGGGCGCCGCCCCAGTCGCCGTCATCGACGCGCTGTACCCAGCCGAGTGGCAGGGCCGACAGGACTCGAACCTGCAACCTGCGGTTTTGGAGACCGCTGCTCTACCAATTGAGCTACGACCCTAGGGACCGGGCGAGTGGCCCGACCCGGGGATTACCGCGTTTCCCGGTGCAACTGGTGGGACCGGCAGCGGGAGCAGAACTTCTTCAGCTCCAAGCGGCCCGGGTCATTCCGGCGGTTCTTCTCGGTGGTGTAATTGCGCTCCCGGCACACGGTGCACTCGAGCGTGATCACCTGCCGATCGGCTTTGCCCTTCTTGGCCATTGTACTACATCCTCTCTGGGCGACGGCTCGGCGAGCCGCCCCGATCGGCTGGTCCAGACGCTCACAGTATGCCCGAAATGCCTACTTGGTGATGGAGGTGACGACCCCGGCCCCGACGGTCCGGCCGCCCTCCC
>JBBJOE010000417.1:0-2536 GCA_037721765.1 Thermomicrobiales bacterium | reverse complement strand
CATCATGCGTCAACAGGCCGACGTGCCGCCGCTGCTGTCCCTGTTCGCGCTGCTCGCCGGGTCGTCGCTCGGCGGCGTCCTCGGCACCCTGGTCGCGATTCCCCTGGCCGGGGCACTGCGTGTCTTGGTCGTCCGGGTCCTCGCCCCGGCGGAACGGGAATGGTCCGGCGCGGCCGACACGAAGGCCACGCGGGGCGCGAGTCCGCGATGGTTCAAGGGGAAGCGGGGGAAAGTCCGGATCGGACGTTGATCGATCGTCACGGCGGACAGCGGGCCGGCTGCCTGTCTCTCCGTGAGACGCTCCGGCGTGCCGTCACCCCGTTCCTCGCGATCCCATCATGTGCTTACCGCCGCCTGGGCCGTCTTACCCCGGCCGCGCCCGGACGCACCGGTGGGCACGGAATGCGGCTCCAGGTAGACGTTGTGGACCTCCGGCGCGGCCGCCCGGATACGGTCCGTCACCCGGCGAAGCAGGTTCTCGATCTCGTTCGTCGTCAGGGCGTCCACGATGTTGATCTCGCCGGTCACCAGCACGCTGTCCAGTCCGAGCTGCATGGTCAGCAGGTCGACCACCGATACCACCTCGGGGAACTCGGCGATGGCCGCCCGGATCGCGTCCCGCGTCCGCCGCGACGCGGACGAACCGAGGAGCAGGTCCCGCGTCTCCCGGCCCAGCATGACGGCGACGACGATCAGCACGATGCCGATCAGGATCGAGGCGATGCCGTCGAAGACGGGATTGCCGGTGATCTGCAGCAGGGCGAGGCCGATGGCCGCCAGTAGCACACCCGTCGTCGCGGCGACATCCTCGTAGAGCGCGGTCTTGAGGGTGACGTCGGTGGTCTCGCGCAGGAAGTCGCGCACTCCCACCCCCAACGCGCCGGCCTGCTGGCGAGCTGTCCGGAGCGCGAGGACCAGCACCGCGCTATCGAAGACGAAGGCGATGCCCAGCACGAGATAGCTCGGCCAGTAGGCGCCGTGGTGCTCGCCGCCCTCCAGGAGCTTTTGGATGCCCTGATAGACCGAGAAGAACGCGCCCGCGACGAAGATGAACACGGCGGCGAGAAACGCCCAGAAGAAGCGTTCCTTGCCGTACCCATACGGGTGATCCTCGGTCGCCGGGTTATCGCTGAGGTTGATGCTGACCAGCAGAAAGCCCTGGTTCACCGTGTCGGCGGCCGAGTGGGCGGCCTCGGCGAGCATGGCGGCGCTGCCGGTCAGCAATCCGACGGCGAGCTTGCCGATCGTGATTGCCCCGTTCGCCCCGAGGGCCGCCAGGACGACCTGCTTGCTCCCCTTCGCCACCTGTCCTCCTCGTCTCGTTCGTGGTGATTGGCTGGTCCACCACCGGCGCGATCGGGTGACCGGTGACCCGGCCCTGCTGACCTCGCTGGGGATCGCTCGCCTGGCGGGGCATGGCAAGGGTAGCATCGAGGCACCCACGAACCGGCGGGACGCTGGCCGGGATCAGAAAGCGACATGGCACCATGGAACCACCGACCGAGACAGAGGCAGAGACCAACGACCGGCCAGTCGTGACCCTCACCGGCACCCTCGTCGCCCTCGGTCCCCTGCGCCGCGACCTCCTCTCCACCTACCAGCGCTGGAACAACGATTTTGCCACCACCCGCACCCTGGCCCGCCCGGGTCCGACGACCTTCGACCAGGAAGCCGCGGCCTACGACCAGGTGATCCACGATCCCCGCTACGCCCTCTTCACGATCTACGAACGGGCGACCTGGCGCCCCATCGGGACCACCTACCTGGCAGACATCGACGGTCGTAACCGCACCGCCGAGTTCGGCATCGCGATCGGCGAGGCGGACGCCCGCGGGAAGGGTCACGGCACCGAGACCACCCGCCTGGTCCTCGACTACGCCTTCACTGCCCTTGGCCTGCACAACGTCATGCTCAGGGTCTACGCCCACAATCACGCCGGAATCCGTGCCTACGAGAAGGCCGGCTTCAAGGAGATCGGCCGGCGGCGCGAGGCTCGGGAGATGGGCGGGGCGATCTGGGATGTGGTGTACATGGATTGCCTGGCGACGGAGTTCACCGGCTCCGTGTCGAGGCAGGTCGTCGCGCCGGATCGGCCGCGGCCCTGACCATGGGCGATCTCCCGACGTGGGCGGACGATCGGCGACGACTCGGGACGCTTCTCGATGGAGGTACCTCACCATGAACGACGTGGACGACGTGGACTATTCCCTCCCAACCGGGTTCGACATGGCCGCCTACTGGGCCGATGTCCGGGTGCGGCCACTGGAGACGTGGCTGCCGGCGCTGCGGGCGATCCAGGGCCGGCACGGATTGCCCGAAGAGGAATGGCATCGCTTCCGTCGGGGCCGGAACGTGGTCGTCGGGCTGGGGGAAGGGTTGGTCGTCAAGCTGACGCCGCCGATCTGGCGAGGCGACACCGGGCGGGAGGCGGCCGCGATCCGCTGGGTCGGCGGGCGGCTGCCGGTGGCCGTCCCCGCGGTCGTGGCCATGGGCGCGGTCGGGGAGTGGGAGTACCAGGTCCAACGCCGCCTGCCCG
>JBBJOE010000082.1:0-9820 GCA_037721765.1 Thermomicrobiales bacterium | reverse complement strand
CCGACCGTGACGCTTGATCCGTCCGGCGCAGGTGGCGGACGACGTCGCCGTCTGGGTCCAGCAGGCAGACCGGCGGGACCCGTCCATCCGCCAATCCCAATTGTCGGCGCGCTTCCCGGAGCAGGTTCTCGGGCAGGAAGACCGACGGTTCCGCATGGTCGGACCGATGCAGCAGCGGATCGGGGGCACCATCGTCGAGCGGCATGCGTCCGGACCCTCCAATCACCCGATCACGCCCAGCCGCGAGACATCGGCCGCGCCCCGACCGCGATCGCTGACCGTTGTATCGAGGCCGCCGTCCCATGGCGGCCGCGGTACCGTCGCTGGTGCTCGCCCATGAGACGTTGGGCGGAGCTTCGATGCCCGCTCCAGCCCGCATCGCGCACCAGAGGATACCCGAACGACGGGAAGCCGTCTCACCGGAGGGATGCGACGGGGCCGTCCAGACGGACGCTGCGTCAACCGTCGATTGGCACGGAGGACTGGCGTCCAGTTCGTCATCGCCGGCGGGCAAAGCCGAAAGCGGCAGGGACGCTCGGCGAACGGCCACGCCCGAGGACGACCCGGCCGTGCGAATCACCGATCTCCGGGACTATCATCGGGTCCGCCCACCGTGACTCCGATCGGGTGACGCGGGACGGGCATCTCCTCATGGTGTGCCCCAGCTCTCTTGATCGACGCTGGACAAGGTGTGGGAAGCGTCCGGCAGAGCCGATAGCCGCGGTCCGGGAGGGTCAATGTCTGGGGTCAGAGACCCCGTCGGACCATCGCCAGAAACTGTCCTTCCTCGCTCCATGGGTGGTAAGCGATGGCGTTGCCGCCATGTCGATCGCGACGATCCCCTCGTCGCGGTCTTCTCACCTGACACGCGAGACCGCCGCCCGATCATCGTGATCGGGCGGCGGTTTGGATCTCCTTCGTCGCGGCAACCGGGAGACGATCGACTCGGGTAGTCACTACGGTGTCGGGTCGACGTCCCCGACGACGAACCGGCCGGCCTCGCCGGCCTCGGCCGGGGCGGTCTCGACGGAGTTGCGGACCACGATCGTGTCCGCGCCGATGGTCATGATGTCGGCCGCGCTGACCATCCGGTGACTCTTCAACAGCCCGGCCGAGACCTCGAAGGCCAACAGGTCGAATGATTTGGGGTCGAAGTCGATCGAAGAGACGGTACCGACTAGGGTGCCCGCCTCGGTGACGACCTGGCGCTTGTTGAGTTCCTCGGCGTCGATCAGGTGGTCCATGGCGGTCGTCGTCTCCGACCCGGCCACCTCGTCGGCGTTCTTCAGGGTCAGGGCGTCGGGCCCCAGCGAGTGGATCTCGTGCGCGTCGATCATCTCCTCGCTGGTCTTCGGGCGCAGGAAGCCCTGTCCCTCGGCGGCGGCGAAGCCGACCACCTTGCGGGCCCCGGGGTCGAAGAAGACGTGGCTGACCTTGCCCGTGTTGCGCCCGTCGGCGATCGCGATGACCGAGATTCCCTTGACGTCCTTGCTGTTCATCGTCGCTCCTCATTCCCGTCTCGGGCCGGCCACCGCCCGGGCTCCATCGTCCGTCCGGGGGGCGGTGCCCATGCCACATCACTGGGCGAATCGACCCGTCGCCGTGCCGGGGCGATAGGCGCACGGAGTGTGCCATCTGCCCGGCGGCGAACGATCATCGGGTACGGGTAATTGACGACCGGGGGCGACGGGTCTCGTCCGCCCCCTACAGCAACCCGCGCACGGTGCCGCCGTCGACCTGGATCGTGACGCCGGTGACGTAGGAGGCGGCCGGGGAGGCGATGAAGGCGACCACGTTGGCGAACTCTTCCGGGGTGCCGATCCGGCCCATCGGGATCGCCTTGGCGTCCTCGGCCAGGACCTCCTCGACCGTGCGGCCACTCTGCTTGGCCCGGCCGGCCGCGAGCGAGGTGATGCGGTCGGTCATCGTCGAACCGGGGCAGACGTTGTTGACCCGCACGCCGCGGGCGGCGTATTCCAGCGCGATCGACTTGGCGAAGCCGATCACGGCCGTACGAGAGGTATTGGAGAGGATCAGGTCCGGTATCGGCTGCTTGACGGAGGTCGAGACGATGTTGGTGATGCTGCCGCCCCCCCGTTCGACCAGGCGGGGCAGGGCGACACGGCTGAGGCGCAAGGTACTCATGAAGTTGAGCTCCAGCGCGTCCTGCCAGGCCGCGTCCTCGGGGAAGTCGGCGAAGCGGCCCTTCGGCGGCCCGCCCGCGTTGCAGACCAGGAGGTCGAGGCCGCCCCGTCGCCGGACCGTCTCTTCGATCAGGCGCTCGATCGCCGCTGGTTCGGTCATGTCACCCGCCAGGGCAATCACGTCGCCCCCCGTCTCGGCCCGGATCGCCGCGGCGGTCTCTTCCAGGGTACCGGCATCACGGCCATTGACCGTCACCAGCGCCCCCTCCATCGCCAGGCGCGTGGCCACCGCCCGCCCAAGCCCCTTGCTCGACGCCGCCACCACCGCGACCTTGCCCGCCAACCCGAGGTCCATGCCCGTGCCTCCCATCCGAGATTCCCGGCGCGTCACCGCGCCCGGTCGCCCGCGCGCCGGGCGCCACCGTCGTGTCCGGCCCGCATTCTAGCCGAGCGCGTGGCCATGGGTGGCGCCGCGGGCGCGATCGGAATGTCACGACACGACGATCTGCACCGTCCTTGCCCCCGCCGCTCCCGCCCATCGCGCGGCATGGACCCTCAGCGGGTCAATCGTCTCCGGAGTCCGAGAGGACATGAGCCGGTTCAATTTCGACCGATGCCTGCCCAGAGTCACCATCGTGGCAGAACTGATCGACATTTTCCTTCGTCGCGGGGGCATCCGGACAAGCGTGGACGAACGCGCGCAGCCTCTCCACGATCACCGTCTCGATTGCCAACGGTGTCTCCCCACAGGCGTACAAATACTCCCAAATCGTGCTGAGCTTGGCGTCGTCGGCGCGTTCCAGCCGGGCGATATGGGGTTGGCGATTCCCCATCCTCGCGGCCACCTCGTCCTGGGTCAGCCCGGCGCGGCGACGGGTCGCGCGGAGTATGGCCATCGTCCCGGCGACCCAACTCTCCCGCAGGTAGGCGTGGGCCGACTCGTCGTTTTCTGCGAGCGACTCGCGGACCAGATCAGCGATGGTCCCAATCCCCCAAGGCGGTCCATCGTCAGAGATCGGCACGTCGTGGTTCGTATGAGCCATCTGTCTCCTCCCATATTCGCGACGCGAGGTCGCACGCGCGTCGGATTGCGTCGCTCTGAGCCCCACCACCAGCCTTGCGATGAACGTCTAGGTAGTAGACTCTCCGGTGCGGATCGACGACGGTGATGAACACTCGCAGATCACTCGTGATACGGAGTTGCATGACCTTGAATTTCCGGCAACGTTGATCACTACGAACGAACTTGAAGTCCCATGTGGAGTTCAGTTCGTTGGAGGGGACATCGATCGTCCACTCGCGCTCGAACCGGATAAGCTTGGCGAGAACGATCTGGTGATCCCGATTCCCCAAGCCGTCGAGGGACTTCGAGAACCGTGAGGTTTTCTCGAAGGGGTATCGGGTATGCTGCATCCCGCCGGGATCGGCTTGACCCTTCACCTCTTCTCCTTAGCCAGATCGTGCCACCATACGTCACCCCTATTATACTCATTTTGGTATACCACGCGACGGCCTGCTGCACGAGTCGATCAGGGGTCAGGCTCTGCCATACGATGCACCTGACTTGACAACTCGTCATGGCGGAGGTCAACGCTATCCCCGCCGAGCGCTCGCCTACTCTCGACTCCGGCGCGGCCATCCTGCGCCACCCCCCGCCCGGGGTGACAACCGGGGCCCGCCCCCCTATCCTTGCCCGCATGGCAAACCCACCGCGCTCGACAGCCCGAAGCGATGTCCCCCGCTTCTCGAACGAGGCGATGGCCGTCAAGGCGCGCCAGCGGCGGGAGACCGTCGCGGTCGAGGCGATCACCTTCCCCCTGATCGTCGGCGCGGTCCACTTCATCATCGTCCAGCTCGTCGCCAGTGCCGCGTTCCTGAATGGGAATGTCCGTGAGGACTCAGCCCCCTACCGCTACGTCCCGACCCGGATGCCGGGCTGGGCCCACTACCTGGTCGAGCCGCTGCGCCACTGGGACGGGCTCTGGTACAAGCTGCTCTCCGAGGAGGGCTACGGCAACCAGGGCAAGGACGCCTACGCCGCCTTCTGGCCCCTCTATCCCTGGCTGATGCGGGCCGGGTCGGAGATCTCCGGCGCCGCCACCGAGACGGTCGGCTGGGTGATCAGCAACGTCGCCTTCGTCCTGGCGCTGGGCGTCATCTATCGCCTGGTGGCGCTCGACTTCGACCGCGGGGTCGCCAGGGCCACACTCTGGGCCCTGGCCCTGTTCCCGACCGCGGTGTTCTTCTCGGCCGTCTACACCGAGTCGCTGTTCCTCTTCCTGGCCGCCTGGGCCCTGCTCTCGGCCCGGACCGGCAACTGGATCGGGGCTGGGCTGATCGGCATGCTCGCCGCCCTGACCCGTTCCCAGGGTGTCCTGCTGCTGGCCCCCTTCGCGGTCCTCTTCCTCCAGCAGCACGGCTCCGACCTGCGGCGCTGGGTGCCGAACGCCTTCTACGCCGCCTTTCCCGCCCTCGGCCCGGCCCTCTTCGCCTGGCACCTCGACCAGCGCGGGGCCGCCTGGGACCTGTTCATCACCGTCCAGGAGCAATGGGGCCGCTACCGGGCCGCCCCCTGGGAGACGATGCGGACCGGATTCACCGGCGACGCCTGCTTCCAGGGGATCAACTGCGGCGCCGAGTGGGGGTGGTTGGGTGACCTCCTCCGCAGCCCGACCTGGGGCACGCTGACGAGTGCCGAGTTCCGCGTCGCATTCGCCGAGAGCGACGCGCTGGAACTGACCTGCACCCTGCTGTTCCTGGGACTGGCCCTGGTCGGCCTGAGGCGCCTACCGCTCTACCACAGCGCCTACCTCTGGCCCGCCCTGCTGATCCCCCTCTACGGCCCGAGCCTGCGCCACGCCCTGATGAGCTTCCCCCGCTTCGGCCTGGTCCTCTTCCCCCTCTTCGTGGTGGCGGTCCTGCTGGTCCAAAAGGTGAAGGTGGGCATCCCCCTCCTGGTCGCCTCGGCCCTCCTCATGGCCGCCCTGACCGCCCAGTTCGCCCAGTGGTACTGGGTCTCCTGACCGGGGGGCCGGTGCGATGACGCGTTCGCGGGCCCGACCGGCGAGCTACCCAGCGTCCTCGGTGCCGGCGACCGGCTCCACCGCCTCGTCGAGGGCTCCCGCGACGGCCACCGCGTCGCCGGTCACGTCGCCAGCGTCGTCATCCGTGGCATCCAGGGCATCGAGGGCCGCGAAGACCTCGGCCGCGTCGATGGCGAACCCGTCCACGACCCGAGAGCGATAAATGGTCCCCTCCGGGGGCAACGGCCGGTAGACGCCGCCCTCCAAGATGAGCGTCTCCCACGTCCGGGCGACCGGGTCGACCAACCAATACTCGGCTACCCCGAACCGGGCATAGAAGGCAAGCTTTTGGATGCGGTCTCGCCGCCGGGCCGCGGACCCGGGCGAGATGATCTCCAGCACCAGATCAGGGGGTTCATCGATGGTCTGGGCATCGCGCCGGATGATGTCTTGCCGCGCGGCGGTCACGAAGAGGAGATCGGGGACGACGACATCGTACTCGGAGGCCTTGACATCGACGGACGATCCGAAGATCCGGCCCAGTCCCAGCGCGCGCACATGGGCGGACAGCCGCGCGTAGATCTCATCTAACACGGTTTGGTGGTCGAGCCCCGGTGACGGCGACACGGTCAGTTCCCCCCCGATGATCTCTTGTCGCTTCCCCGGGTCCTCAGGCATGACGAGCACGTCGGCCCACGTCGTCGGGGCTTCCAGGATGTCGCTGTCCCTGGTCGTTGGCGGCGGGGGGGCGGCGACGGCGCGAGCGACCATCTCGATGCTCCTCTCCGGGAACGACGGCCATCATCGGTCGGGGCCGGTCATCTGTCCTGGATAACGACCGGGGGTGTCCGCCCCCACGTCCGAGACGGGGTCGGACGCCAGTGCCCCGTCGCCCGTCGGCATGGTATCCCGCGCTTCCGGTCCAGGTTCCGTCTCCGCACCCGTGACCCCCGTCGCCTTCCCCCGGTCCAGCACGGCGAAGACCTCCGCCGCGTCGATGGCAAACCCCTCCACGACGCGGGACCGGTGGATCGTGCCCTCCGGCGGCAGGGGGCGGTAGACACCGCCGTCGAGCACCAACGACTCCCAGGTCCGGGCAACCGGGTCGACCAACCAATATTCGCTGACCCCGAATCGGGCGTAAAAGGCCAGCTTCTGGACCCGGTCCCGCCGCCGCGAGCTCGGCGAGGCGATCTCGACGACGAGATCAGGGGGTTCAGTGAGCGCTTGGGCGTCTTGATTCATGGCCCGCCAGCGTTCGGCCCGGACGAACACGAGATCCGGCCCGACGACATCGTATTCGGATGCCTTGAGATCAACGGGTGCGGTCAGGATTTGACCGAGGCTCCGTTCGAAGACGACGTTCAGGAGGCGTCGCGTTATCTCGATCGAGAGTACTTGGTGCGGGAGTGCTGGGGCCGGCGACACGATCAGTTCTCCTCCAAGGATCTCGTGACGCTGCCCCGTGTCCTCGTCGGGTATGGCGAGCAGGTCGGCCCAGATGGTGGGACGTTCCAATGCCTCGCCGAAGTTCTCGACATCTGGGACGGGTTCGGCTACGGCGTGGGCGACCATGGCGATCCTCCTCTCCAAGGGGATGATGCCCCACCACTCTAGGTCGTGAGCAGAGAGGCGTCAACGGGTCGCGGGGCGTCCCGGGGACGGGTCCCTAGCGTACAATGCCGGGCAGAAACACGGTCGATCAGACGGCGCCCATCGCGGTGGTGGTGCGCCCGGCGGCGCGTGGGGTCGAGGGCCGGAGCGGCTCCCTGCCCCACCGCCGGAGTAAATGGGGGACGGCGTGGTGCAGGTCATCGGGGGACAGGGGCGGGCGGATGCGGGCGGCACGGCGACGGCGGCCGAGACGATGACCGGCGGCGAAGCCCTGGTCCGGTCCCTGATCGCGGAGGGGATCGACACCGTCTTCGGCCTCCCCGGCGTGCAGCTCGACGGCGCCTTCGACGCCCTCTACCATGTCCAGGACCAGATCCGGATCTTCCACACCCGGCACGAGCAGGCCACCGCCTACATGGCCGACGGCTACGCCCGCTCGACCGGCAAGGTCGGCACCTGCCTGGTGGTCCCCGGTCCGGGCCTGCTCAACGCCAGCGCGGCCCTCTCGACCGCCTACGCCTGCAACTCGCCGGTCCTCTGCGTCTCGGGCCAGATCCAGTCCGACCTGATCGGCGTCGGCCGGGGCCTGCTGCACGAGATCCCCAACCAGCTCGAGATGGTCCGCTCGGTCACCAAGCACGCCGCCCGCGCCACGGTCCCGGCCGATATCCCGGCCCTGGTCCGGGACGCCTTCCGCCACCTGCGCACCGGCCGGACCCGGCCGGTCGAGATCGAGATCCCCCAGGACACCCTCCACGCCCGGGGCGAGGTCGAGTTGTTGGCCCCCATCTCCGGCGAGCCCCGCGAGCGGCCCGCCGGCGACCCCGACCTGATCCGCCAGGCCGCCAAGCTGCTCGGCGGCGCCCGGAAGCCCCTCATCTTCTCCGGCGGCGGCATCATCGGCTCGGAGGCCGGTGAGGAACTGCGGGCCCTAGCCGAGGCCCTCGGCGCCCCGGTGGTGATGTCCAGCAACGGCAAGGGCGCCATCTCCGACCGCCATGAGCTGGCGATGAACACCGTCGCCGCCATCCAACTGATCCCCGACGCCGACGTGATCCTGGCCGTCGGGACCCGGTTCGTCGAGCCCGCCACCAGCGCCTGGGGCGTCAAGCCGGGCCAGACCGTGATCCAGATGGACATCGACCCGGAGGAGATCGGCCGCAACACCGCCATCACCGTCGGCATCCAAGCCGACGCCAAGGCCGGCCTGGCCGCCCTCCTCGACGAGGTCTCCCGCGTGGGCGGCAGCCGCCCCTCCCGCGCCGCCGAGCTGGCGGAGCTCAAGCGCTCGGTGCGGGACCGGATGGGGGCGGTCCAGCCCCAGGCGGGCCTGGCCCACGCGATCCGGGCCGAATTGCCGGACGAGGGCATCCTGGTCTCGGAGATGACCCAGATCGGCTACTGGTCCAACGTCGGCTACCCCGTCTACCGGCCCCGGACCTTCATCACCCCCGGCTACCAGGGCACCCTCGGCTACGGCTTCCCGACCGCGCTGGGGGTCAAGGCTGGCAATCCAAACACCCCCGTCGTCTCGGTCAATGGCGACGGCGGCTTCGGCTTCGCCCTGAACGAACTGGCGACCATGGCCCAGCAGGAGATCGCCCTGGTCGTGGTCGTCTTCGACGATGGCGCCTACGGCAACGTCCGCCGCATCCAGCGCGACCAGTTCGGGGGCAGGACCATCGCCTCCGACCTCCGCAACCCCGACTTCGCCAAGCTCGCGGAGGTCTTCGGCATCACCGGCCGCACCGCCACCGACGCCGGATCGCTCCAGACCCACCTGCGCGAGGCGATCGCCGCCAACGAGCCGACCCTGATCCACGTCCCCGTCGGCGCCATGCCGAACCCCTGGACCGTCCTCGGCCTGCGCTAGGCTCGCGCAGGACCGCCTCAGGGCGGGCAGGAACTGGACCGGGCGAGAACGGTTCACGCCCGGTCCGACGTTCGTGGGTAAACCGCGATCGTGCCCGGCGTGGGGTCGTGGGTGATCGCCGTCAGGCCCGCCGCGCGACCACCGTCCACATCGGATCGCCGCCGTCGAACAGGCCCTTCTGGGTCGACCCGGCCTCAACGGATGGTTCGCCGAAGTCGCCCGCCTCGGTCAGGTAGGCCGCGACCAGGTTCACCCGCTCCCCGTCCCGAGTCTCCTGCCAGATGCGGACCGCCTTGGTCGCGAACATCCTATTGCTGAAGCTGACCAGCAGCACGCCCCCCGGACGCAGTACCCGGGCGACATCCCGTAGCACGGCCGCCGGTTGGGTCAGGTACTGGATCGAAACGGTGATCAGCACCGCGTCGAAGCTGCCGTCGGCCATCGGCAGGGTCGGGTCGGCGTTGAGGTCCTGGAGCCACCAGTCGTCGAGGCGGGCGTTGGCAGTCAGTTCGTCCGCGTTCAGGCCGTGCCCGACCACCCGGCCCAGGGGAAGCGCGGCGTCCGGCGGCAGGTGCGAGACCCACGAGCTCATCAGGTCCAGCACGTCAGCCCCCGGCCGGACATGGCGCCGGATCGCCGCCGTGACCGCCGCCACCGCCCCCTCGTCGATATGGTAGACGTAGCGGGGCGCCTGATAGAACAGGGTGTCGGCAGACGGGTCCGGCCGGTCGAAGGCATTGGCGGGGAAGGCCCCGACACCGTCCCCGACCCCAACTCTGAAGGTGTCCGACATATTCGTCCCCCGCTAGTCCCGATCGTCGGTGCATCCCATATCCCTGTGCTCCTGCCGCCGAATCGTCCCGTTCCCGCGTCGCCGTCCCCTCACCAATGCCAAGAACCGCGCCGCCGTCCCCCAAGGATGTGGCCAGGGCATCGGCGGGTTGGGCATACTTGTCGCCGGAAGACGCCTTCGTTCCTTTGGATGAATTTTTGCCCGTCACGAGGTTGGCTTCTCCGGAGAGCCCCGACCTGGTCGCGACCGGCGCCCGGCCCTTCGCGGCGACCGATCTCCGGTAGATCGACCTGACGACCTGGGCGAATCGTTCCGACGTACGCACGGTCAAGGACAAAAATGGCCTGTAGGGGCGCTGCTTGCTGCGCCCGGG
>JBBJOE010000416.1:0-2539 GCA_037721765.1 Thermomicrobiales bacterium | reverse complement strand
AGCGGCTCGACCGAGCGGACCGGCTGGGGCGACCACGACGCCACCCCGGGGTACCTCGTCGTCACCCTGGCCGGCGACGGCGCCCCGCCCGAACTGACCCATGTCCCCCTCCCGGCCCGGCCGATGGTCCGCCTCTCCCCCGTCTCCGGCGGCGAGCGCCCGGCCCGCGAGATCGCGGATCTGGTCCTCCACGCCGCCGCCGCCCACGGCGATCCGGAGGCGATGCTCCGTCTCCAACTCAACGACACCCCCCGCCCGGTCCGGCGCGAGGTCGAGGCGATCGTGCGGCGGGAATCGCTGGCGATCGCCTGGTCGCTGGAGATCCGGCCGCCGAAGGAGGAGGTCTTCTACCCCCTCGACGACCGCTCCGGCGAGGCCGAGTTGCCCTCGCTGCGGGCGATGTTCGACGAGTTCGTCGCCGAGCGGGTCGAGCCCACCCGGGAAGCGTCGTTCGTCGCGGCCGTGCGGGAACGCGGCGGCCGGGCCCTGGACGAGGCGATCGCGGCGGCCCGGGACATCGAGCCGGCCGAGGCGGCGGGCACATGATCCTGGCGAGACTGGTCATCGAGGACTTCAAGCAGTTCCGGGGCGAGCAGGAAGTCGAGTTCCCCTCCAGCGGCATCATCGCCGTGATGGGCCCGAACGGGGCCGGCAAGACCACCCTCTTCGACGCGATCGAATGGTGCCTCTACCGGCCCAGCCGGCTCCGGGTCGAGGACATCGTGCCCCGCGGGACCGCCGCCCGGCCCCGGGTGCGGGTGACGCTGGAAGATCCCCGGACCGGCGTCCGCCACGTCGTCGAGCGCTTCGTCGGCGGCAGCCAGTCGGTCAAGGCGACCGTCTATCGCGAGGACGATCCAGAGAACCCGCTCGCCCAGGGCACGCGGGACGTCACCGCCTTCGTCGCCACCCACCTCGTCGGGCTCAGCCACGCCGCCTTCGTGGCCACCTTCTTCACCCGCCAGAAGGAACTGACCTACTTCGGCGCCATGGGCGAGACCGAACGCCGCCGCGAGGTCGGCCGCCTGCTGGGCTTCGAGACGATCACCCAGGCCCAGGCGGCCATCGGCAACGAGCGCCGTCTGGCCGAGCATGCGGCCCGGGCCCTGGCGAACCAGTTCGCGGCCGAATCGGCCGAGGTCGACTTCCCCGCCGCCTGGGCCGCCCTGGACGGGGCGCTGGCGGCGGCGGATCGAGACCTGGTCACGGCCGGCGCGGTCTTGGCCCACTCCGACGCCGAGCGCCGGCGCCTCGCCGCCGAGACTGAGACGCTGCGCGGGAGGGAACGGGCCGATGCCACCCTGCTCCGCTCCCTGACCCGGGCCGAAGGCGACATTCGCGCGGCCCGGGAGCGAGTCGAGACGGCCACGGCTGACCTGGCGGTCCTGGACGACCTGGCCCGGCGCCGGGACGCCTACCTCCCGGTGGCCTCCGACCTGGCCGGGCGCCAGGCAGAGGCAGCCCGCCAGGACGCGGCCCTGAGCCGGTTCCGGGAGCAACGCGCCCTGGACGAGGCGGTGGCCCGGGAAGAGGCCAGCCTGGGCCGGGTGGCGGAGACGGCCCGCAAACGGGTCCTGGCGACGGCGACCCCTGGGGTGCCGGGCTGGACCTGGAGGATCAATGACGCCCGCGACCCGGTCGCGGCGATCGATCGCCTGAACACGGTCGCGGCCGATCTCGACCCCTGGGAGGACCGGGCCCGGGTCGATGCCAGCCAAGCCCTGCTCGATCTAGCCAGGGACCGCGACGCGACGGCCAAGAAGCACGCGGACTGCCAGAAGACCCTCGACGCGGTCCGCGCCGAGGAGGCCACGATCCTGGCCGGGGGCGACCCAGAAGCTGCCCTGGCCGGACACCGGGTCGCCCGGGAGCGGGCGATCGCGGCCCGGGCCGACGCCGCCTCCGAGGCGAACGGCCTCGGCCAGGAGCGGGCCGCGCGGGAGGCGATCGTCCTCCGGCTGAGGCAGACCGAGTTCGAGGGGGACGACAACCTCTGCCCGACCTGCCGTCGCCCCTTCGCCGCCCACGAGATGGCGACCATGGTGGCGACCTTCGAAGAGGGGATCGCCGCCCTGCGTACCCGGGAGTCCGCCGCCCTCGCCCGCCGGGGCGAAGCCGAGCGGGAGGGGAAGACGCTGGACGCCGCCATCGCCGCCGAAGACGCCCGCCTGGCCCAGCTCCGCCAGGCCCGGACCCGGATCGAGCGCGGCACCGACATGACGGCCGACGCCCTCGCCGCCGCCGGGGCCAGCGCCGCGCTATTGGCCGAGCGCCTGGCCGCGTCGGGCCGCCAGGCCATCCCCACCGCCGCCGAGATCGAGGCGGAGACGCGCCAAGCCGAAGCCGTCGAACGGATCGACAAGGTCACCCCGTCCCTCGACGAGTGGGCCGCCGACGCCGCCCGCCACCTGGCCGCGGCTGAACACACTCGCCGCGACCGGGCCGCCCTGGGCGAGGTGACCTACGACGAGGAGGCCCACGAGGCGGCCCGGGTGGCCCTGGCCGAAGCGGACCAGGCGACCATCCGGATCGAGGAGAT
>JBBJOE010000081.1:0-9830 GCA_037721765.1 Thermomicrobiales bacterium | reverse complement strand
GTCGGGTCGTCGCGAAAAGGGGACCGAGCCTGGTCCTGTCGTCGTCGTGTCGCTCTCCGCGACGCCGGCTCGGACCACGCCATAACGCTGGCATCGACCCGGGCGACGATCGATGCATATCCCAGCGCACCGGGGACCGCGGTAACGCGGCGCGGCCCGATGTGACCATTCAAGCCTTGACGGTCGGGACATTTGTCCTGTACGGTCAGCGGGATCTCCAAAACGGATGGGCTCCCCCTCGGAGGGCGTGGGACAGACGGGTCGATCGTCATGCTCATGACCGCTAGACGAGGTGGCTGCCCCGGCCCGGGCGGAGATCGTGAGGGAGGGACAACCGAATGACAGAGATGGCGATCCGCACCCGGTGGCTCCGGGCGCTCAGCGCTACGCTCCTCGTCGTGCTCACCGTCGGCCTGCTGGCGACGGATGTCAGCGCGTCGCGCACGTTGCGCGGCGGTGACGGCACGACCGGGACATCGACCGAGAGGACCGGAGACCGCTCCCTACGGGGTGGGGAGTCCACCGGCGGCTCCGCGCCTGCCCCGGTGGCGACCGCGGCACCGGTTGCTCCGGCACCCGTCCAGACCGGCGCCTGCCGGGACGGTGAAGAATGGGCGATGCTCACGCTGATCAACGACTACCGGGCCTCGAACGGCCTCGGTTCTGTCCAGATGACGCAGACGCTGAGCAATGCGGCCGAGTACCACAGCACCGACATGGCGAGCAAGAACTATTTCGGCCATGACCTGGCCGACGGTACGAGCTGGTCCCAAAACATCGCCAACTTCGGCTACGGTTACCAGACCTACCGGGCCGAGAACATCGCCGCCGGCAACGCGGGCGCCGCGGCGACCTTCGAACAGTGGCGGACCAGCCCCGGCCACAACGCCAACATGCTCAGCCCGGATCTGACCGCGATCGGGATCGGCCGGGCCTACGGTGCCGGGTCCACCTTCGGGACCTACTGGACCACCACATTCGGCGGTGTGGTCGATGGAGCGGCCTGCTGACGCCAAACCAGAGACGGCACCGTCGGGTGACGGTGTGATCGGCCGGGGCCGCCAGGGGATCGACCCCCCTGGCGGCCTCTCTCATTCAGCCCGTCGAGGGCCGGACCCCGTCGGGCCCAGTCCGCTCTGGTTCCCGTCAGGCTCGGCCGCCCTGCCCCGGGGTCGGCAACTCGAGGTCATCGACGATTTCGCGGGCGGCCAGGAGCCAGCGCTCGTCGGTCTCGTCCGGCACCGAACAGCCGCCAGCCAGGATGAACTTGTGGCCACCGGTCTGGGCCACGGCGTCCTCGGCCTCGGCCTGGATGGCCTCGACGGGGCCGTTGGACAGAGCCCCGAACTCGTGCCAGCCGCCCATCAGACACTTGGTGGTGATCGCCCGGATGTCCTTCAGGCTCGGCCCGGCCAAGCGGTCGGACCAATTGAGGACCTGCACCGGGTAGTCGAGCATCGGCTCGATCAGGAGGTCGGCCTCGCCGTGGACGTGGAGGATGTTGAGCCAGCCGTTGGCGGCCCCCTCCAGGGCGATCAGGTCGTAGGGTCGCCCGATTTCCCGGTAGGTGGCCTCGGGCATCATCGCCGTGGTGCAGCCCTGCAGGGCGAAGAAGACGCCGTCGGCGCCAGCGTCGATGACGTCTTTGACGTGCGTGGCGAGGTTGTCGGCGATGGTGTGCAGCGCCCCGTGCAGCGCGGAGGGGCGCTCGGTGGCATGGCGGAGCAGGGTCTGGTGGTCGGCGGCGAAGTAGAGGGCCTCGGCCAGCGGGCTGAAGACCGTCATCACGATGGGCGTGTCATAGCCCAGTTCATCCCGCAGCACGGAGACGGCTTCGATCCGCTGGGCGAGATACCGGGAGTGGTCACGGTCGATCGCCTCGACCAGTCGCCAGTCCTCCGGCTCCCGGATGGAGCGGTGCGGGAAGGGGTACGGCAAGTCTGGCATGACCTTCAAGATATCGAGGTCGAAGGTCTCGTCGAAGAACCGCAGGCTGGCCTCGGCCAGGCGCCGGCCGGAACCGTCCGGCCGGAAGTGGTGCCAGAAACAGACGGGCACCCGGTCCACCGGCTCGCCGCGGACCGCCGCCCGCACCCGTTCCGTCCGCGTCATCTCGTTGCGCCGGATCACCCGTCTCTCCTCGCCGGGCGGCTCGGGCGCCCGATGACTTCGCACTCCCGGCACCGGGCGTGACCGCCGGTGCCCCGTTCCCGAGTCTAGCATCACCGGTGGGGCGGCCCGGAAGCGGGAGGACCAGATCGCGATCGGACGGACCGGACGGCCGGGAGCCAAGAGGACCGGGAGGCCATCCTTGGGAAGGCTTGCCCGGAGCGGACGGGCGTGGCACCATCCCGTCCTGATCGACTTGGCCCTGGACCGGGCCTGGGAACAAGATACTCGCCGGTGGAAGCTAGCGACGCGGGAGGACATCGATGGTCGACGCGGGGTTCGGACTAGGTTCGCGGGTCTTCGACGTCACCGTCCCGATCCAGGAGGGCATGACGGTCTGGCCGGGGGACACACCGGTGGGGTTCGAGGCGTCGGCCCGGATCGCCGCCGGGACGGCGGCCAACATCAGCAGCGTGACCCTGTCGAGCCACTGCGGGACCCACGTCGATGCCCCATGGCACTTCGAGGACGACGGTCCCAAACTCGACGAGATCCCCGCCGAACGCTGGGTGGGCCCGGCCATGGTGGTCACCGTCCCGGCCGGCGAGGCCAGGATCACCGCCGCGACGCTGGAGGGCCTCGTCATCCCGGCCGGCACCACCCGGGTCGTGTTCAAGACGCGCACGGGATCGCGCCGCCATGACGCGCCGTTCGATGAAGGATATGTCGCCGTCGCCGCCGACGGTGCCCGCTGGCTCCTGGACCGGGGCATCGACCTGGTCGGCATCGACTCCCCCTCGATCGAGTGCTTCGACGATCACGAGCACCTCACCCACCACGCCCTGCTCGGGGCCGGGATGCTGATCATCGAGGGGTTGGACCTGACGGGGATCGACCCGGGTCCGTACCTCCTGATCTGCCTGCCCCTCCACCTGGCCGCCGCCGACGGTGCCCCGGCCCGGGCGTTGCTCGTGCGGGGCGCGGCGACCGGGTGAACGTGACCCATTGGAGATGCCGATTGGTCGTCCCGGGATGATGCCACCCAGGCGTCCCCGCATCGCGGCGGTCGGGATGGCGAGTTGGGATCAGACCCTCGTCTTGGACCGGTTTCCTTCCCCGGGCACCTTCGCCACCGTCGTCGCCTCTGCCGAGGGCCCGGGCGGGACCACGGCGAACCTGGCGGTGGCCCTCGCCCGGCTCGGGGCGGGGGTGTCGCTCGCCGCGGCGGTCGGGGACGACGCGGCCGGTCGGGCCATCCGGGCCACTCTGGCAACCGGGGCCGGGATCGACACGGCCTGGCTGCGAGCAAAACCGGGCGAGCGGACAGATGTTTCGACGATCCTGCTCGCGGGCGAGCCGGCCGAGCGGACGATCCTCTGGCACCCCGGCGCGGCCCTGACCCTGGGCGACGAACTCGACCTGACCGCGATCTTCGGGCACGACCTGGTCGTCCTCGACGTCACCGACCACGCCCTGCGGCGGTGGGTGACCGACCTGCCGGCCCACGTCAATCCCCGCACCCGCTTGCTGGGCACCCTGACGCACGTCGCCGCGGCCAACCAGACTGACGCCGTCGAGGTGACCTTCCGCCACGACGCGGTGGTCGGCAGTCGCCACGACGTGCTGAGCCTGCTGGGTGAGAACGACCTGACCGCGTGCCACCCGATCATCCAACGACTCATGCGCGGTGCCAACCTACGCGCCTTCGTCATCACCCTGGGCGCGGACGGCGCGATGGTCGTCACCCGGAACGATGTGGTCCATGTTCCGGGCTACGCCGTCGCGACAATTGACCCGACCGGCGCGGGCGACGCTTTCGCCGCGGGCGTCGCCCACGGTATGGCTCGTCGCCTCGATTGGCCGTCGACCCTCCGCCTGGCAAACGCCCTCGGTGCCCTGGCGACCCGGGCCGTAGGGGCCCAAACGTCGTTGCCGACCCGCGACGAGGTGATCGCCATGATGGGCGATGGGGGCGCGGTACTCGGGGCGTGAACGACGCCGCCCGGGACCGGCGCGGACATCCGGTCCTGCTCCCGACGCCGCCCGGGTTCCGCCTTTCCCGTTCCTACCCCACCATCGCCAGGGCAGCCTCAGCCTCGGCGCGGACAGAGGAGTCCGGGTCCTTGGTCCTGACGCGATCAAGCGCGGCCAGGGCCGCAGGTCCGCCCAAGCGACCGAGGGCCCAGGCGGCGTGACCACGCACCAGCGGTTCGTCGTGTGTCAGCAACGCGTCGATCACGAACGGCACGTCGTCGTCCGACCCAACGTTGCCGAGGGCGACCGCGGCGTTCCGGGCGAGACCACGACGTTTGGTCCGGGGCACCGCCGTCCCGGCATAGGTGGCCCGGAACTCGCCGGGGCTCATCCGCAGCAGCCAGCGCAGGGATGGATAGGCGTTCTCGACCGACCTCGGCAGGAAGGCCGGGTCCGGTTCGTTCCGGGCCGCCTTCGTGTATGGGCAGACTTCCTGGCAGACATCACAGCCATAGACCCAGTCCCCCATCAGGGGCCGGATGGCGACCGGGATCACGCCCCGGTTCTCGATGGTCTGGTACGACAGGCAGAGGGGGGTATCGATCACCCCGGGGGCGACGATCGCACCGGTCGGGCAGCGGTCGAGGCAGATCGCGCAGCGGCCACAGGTCTGGCCGAGCGGGGCGTCGGGTTCAAGATCGAGGTCTAGCACGAGTTCGCCGAGCATGACCCAGGACCCGTGGCCCGGCACGATCACGCCGCCATGCTTGCCGAGCCAACCGAGTCCCGCTCGGGCCGCAACGGCACGCTCTGGGATCCGGGCGGTATCCACCAGCCGCCTGGCCTCGACCGGGTGTCCGACGACGTCCTCGATCGCGGCCTGTAATGATGCTAAGCGCCGCTTGAGGAGGTCGTGGTAATCGACGCCCCAGGCGTAGCGGGAGATGCGGCCGCGGGGCACGCCGTCGTCCGGCTTGCCGGGATCGACCGACCAATAGGCGACGCCGACGGAGAGGATCGAGCGGGCGGTCGGATGGAGGTTTCGGGGGTCGGACGAGAAACGGGCCCGCTCGGCGGTGAACCAGTCGAGCCCGGCCATCCGGCCCGCCTGGATATGGTCGTCCAGTGCCCCGGCCAGGCCGGGGAAGCCCTCGGCCGAGGTCACCGCCGAGACGGACAAGCCGTGCTCGGCTGCCAACCACTTCACCCGGGCCGTCAGGGCGGCGCGTGACGAGGTTGGCGGGGCGGCCCCGGCAGCGGTCGGGAGGGGCGCTCCGGGCACCGTCACGGGAGGGCGTGCGGGGGTCCCCGTGAGCCGCGGTCCCGTGGGCGCGACGTTGTCCGGCCGAACGTGATCCATGGCCCTCAGTATGCCCCGGTTCGCCCGGGCCACGACAGACGGAGCGCCCGGTCGGGCGCTCCGTTCGTGGGATCTCGACGGTACCGTATCGGGCGGCGGCAGACCCTAGCCGACTCGGCCGGGCTTCATCGCCGTCCGCTGGCAACGGGTGCAGATGTTGAGCCGCTGCATCCTGCCATCGAGCATCAGCGTCTTGCGGTGGACGTTGGGCTTGAAATCCCGGTTGGTACGCCGCTTCGAGAAGCTGACATTATGGCCGAACACCTTGTGCTTGCCGCAGACTTCACACCCTGCCATCGCGGGGCTCCCTCCTCAAATCGTTAGAATGCCATCCACGACGCGGGGTGAAGATGGTCATGGTCACCGGAGCCCGACCGAACGAGACGGGGCCAAGCGAGACCCGATGTCGCTCGGATCGGGTCCGGCGGCACGTCGTTGGACACCGCCCGACTGGCCCCTAGACGGGGCCACGCCAAGCGCCTATCCTAGCACGGTGCTACGTGTTGGACAACATAGGGCCCATGGTCCTCGTCACGTGGGAGAACGCGACATGGCCCGACCTGACCCGCCGCCCGTCCCCGCGCCGGCGATCCCGGCCGGGCGGGTAGTCGTCGCCGAAAGCGCGATCGCGGCGATCGTCCACTCCGCCGTCCTCTCCTGCTATGGCGTCGTCGACATGGCCCCCCGCACCGTCCGTTCGGCGATCGAGAAGCGTCTGGGGTTCACCAGCCGCCGCCGGGGCATCGCCGTCCACGTCGAGGGTGGGCGGGTATTCGTCGAGCTATCGGTCGTGGTCGAGTACGGCACGCCGATCTTCACCGTCGCCCGGAACGTGATGAAGACGGTGCAGTTCCAGGTCGAGCGAACGGTGGGGATGCCCGTCGAGCGCGTCGATGTCAGCGTCGAGGGCCTGCGGGTCAGCGATGTCGCCCCGGCCAGGGGTCGCCCGTGAACCTGACCCCTCCCTCGCGCGTCCCGCCTGACGCGCGACCCACCGCCCCGGCCGCCGTCTGGGACGGTCACCTGCTGCTAGAGGCGATGACCGTCGCCACCGGCTGGTTAGATGCCAATCGCGACCGCGTCAATGCCCTCAATGTCTTCCCGGTGCCCGACGGGGACACCGGCACGAACATGGCCCTGACGATGCGCGGGGCGCTGGCCGAGGCGGCGACGCTGTCCGTCGCCGAGCGGTCTAGCGCCGCCGAGGTCGCGGCCCGGATCGCCTACGGCTCGCTGATGGGGGCCAGGGGCAACTCGGGCGTCATCCTCTCCCAGGTGTTCCGGGGCTTCGCCAACGGCATCGGCGACCGGCAGGAGATCGACGGCCGCGATCTGGCCGAGGCACTCGGCCGGGCCCGGGACCTGGCCTACACGGCGGTGATGAAACCCGTCGAGGGGACGATGCTGACGGTCGTGCGGGTCGCGGCCGAACGGGCCCTGGCGGTCGCCCGGCGTGGCCCGGCGATGGCGACCGTCCTGGCGGCCGCCCTGGCCGGGGCCAGCGACTCCCTGGCGACCACGCCGGACCTGCTCGAGATCCTGCGCCAGGCGAACGTGGTCGATGCCGGGGGTCAGGGCATCGTCCTGATCCTGGAAGGCATGGATCGCTTCGCCCGGGGCGAGGCTCTGCCGGATGTACCCTCCCCTGAGACCGGAGCCGGCATCGGGGGCCAGATGGCCTTTCTCGACGAGGTGGACGAGCTGCACGGCGGCGATGCCTTCGGCTATTGCACCAACTTCATGGTCTTCGGGGAGGGGATCGACGTCGGCCGCTGCCGGGAGGAGATCGCGGCGATGGGGACCTCCGCGGTGATCGTCGGCGACGAGACCATGCTGAAGGTCCACGTCCACGTCGATAACCCGGGCGCCGTGCTGGACTACGCGATCAGATTCGGCGACCTCGGCCAGATCAAGATCGACAACATGCAAGCCCAGACCCGGGCCCTGACGGCCGCACGCCCCTCCCTCTCCGAACACGCGGTCCCGGGCATGCCCGCGGCCGCGGCGGATTCGACTCCCGAAGATCGAGACCACGTCGTCATCGCCGTCGCGGCGGGAGAGGGCATGACCGAGGCGTTGCGCTCCATGGGCGCGACCACGGTGATCACCGGCGGCCAGACCATGAACCCCAGCACGGAGGAGATCCTGGCGGCGGTCCGGGCGACGACCTCGGAGGGGGTGATCCTCCTGCCGAACAACCCGAACATCGTCCTCACGGCGAACCAGATTCCGAAGCTCACCGACAAGCACGTCCGGGTCGTCGCCAGCCGTTCCATCCCCCAGGGGCTGGTCGCCCTCGCCGCCTACCACCAGGACCAGCCGCTGGACGAGGCGGCGCGGGCGATGACCGGGGCGCTGTCACAGGTCATCACGGTGGAACTGACCCGGGCGGTGCGGGATGCGACCATCGACGGGGTCACCGTCGCCCGGGGCCAGGTCATCGGCCTGGTCGATGACCGGATGGTGGCGGCGGGCGAAGATCTGGTCACCGTGGCCCTGGATGTCCTGGCGACGACCGGGTTGGGGGAGCGGGAACTGGTGACCATCTTCACCGGCGCTGGCGTCTCGGCGAGAGACACCGACCGGTTGGGGGAAGCGATCGAGTCCCTCCACGATCACCTCGAGATCGAGACCCACGCCGGCGGTCAACCCCACTACGACCTGGTGATCGCGATCGAGTGATGACACGCCCACGGGGGCGCCGTCGCCCCCGCCGCAAGGAGGACGACCGGGCATGAACCGGATCGCCGTCATCACCGATAGCACCGCCGATCTCCCGCCCGCCATCCGCGGGGCCCACGGCATCACCGTGGTGCCTCTCACCGTGACGTTCGGAGACGAGTCGTTCCGCGATCAGATCGACCTGACCACCGATGCCTTCGTCGCCCGTCTCCTGGCGTCCGACATCGTGCCGACCACGTCGCAGCCGTCGGCCGGGGTCTTTGAGACGACATTCCGGGCCCTGGCGGCGGACCACGACGCGATCGTCGCGGTCCTGATCTCCTCCCGCCTGAGTGGCACCGTCGAATCGGCCAGCGTCGCCCGGGACGCGGTCGCCGGACTGATCCCGGTCGAGGTCGTCGATTCTGAGAACGCGTCGATGGGTCTGGGATTCCAGGCGATCGCCGCCGCCGAGATGGCGGCAACGGGGGCTCTGGGCGCGGCCGAGATCGCCGGGCGACTCCGGGCATCGGTGCGGGGCTATGAGACGCTGTTCTACGTGGATACCCTCGAATACCTGCGTCGCGGGGGCCGGGTCAACCGGGTCAGTGCCCTGGTCGGCTCGTTGTTGGACCTCAAACCGATGCTGCGGATCGACGAGGGACAGGTGATCCCCGTCGAGCGGACGAGGACGCGGAGCAGGGCACGGGCCGCGCTGGTCGATTTCGTGCGGGGCCTGCCCCACGTCGAGCGCCTAGCGATCGTCCACGTCTCGACCCCGGCCGACGCCGAAGCCCTGGCCGGCGAGTTCGACCTCACCGTCGCCCGCGACAAGATCCTGATCACCCAACTCGGTCCCGTCATCGGCACCCATGTCGGGCCGGGCACCATGGGGGTGATCGTCGACACCGGGAGCCTGACCGCATGACCGACCCCACGACCGTCCAGACCGCCGGCGCCGCGAGCCACCGCCCCGTCCGGGTCGTGACGGACTCGACCGCCGACCTGCCCCCCGACCTGCTGGGCACGCCACCGATCGCGGTGGTGCCGCTGATGGTCAGCTTCGGCGAGGAGTCGTTCCGGGACGGGATCGACCTCTCGGCCGCGGATTTCGCCACTCGCCTGCGTCGTTCCTCTGAGCTCCCGAAGACCTCGCAGCCGCCAGTCACCGCCTTCGCCGCGGTGTTCCGGGAGCTTCTCGCCTCTGGGGCGGACATCGTCTGCGTCACGATCGCCAGCGGACTCTCGGGGACATCGAATGCCGCCAGGTTGGCCGCGGAGGGACTCGACCCCGGCCGGAGCAGGATCCAGGTGATCGATTCCCAGTCCGCGTCGATGGCGACCGGCTGGTGCGCCGTCGTCGCCGCCGAACGGGCGAACGCGGGTGGGTCACTGGATGAGGTCGCCGCCGCGACCAGGGACGCCATCGGACGCTACCGGCTCTTCGCGGCGCTGGAGACGTTGGAGTACGTCTACAAGGGGGGGAGAATCGGCCGGGCCTCCCAGATGGTCGGGACGATGCTGAGCATCAAGCCGATCCTCCAGATCCGGCAGAACGAGGTTCACCCGGTCGAGCGCGTCCGGACATGGACGAAGGCGATCGTCCGGATGGCCGCGCTCTGCGAGGCGAACGGCCCGTTCGAGCGGTTGGTCGTCCTCCACGTCGGCAACGAAGCGGACGCCGAGCGGCTGGCGGATCTCGTCCGCCCGACCGTCGCCGGCGGGT
>JBBJOE010000415.1:0-2541 GCA_037721765.1 Thermomicrobiales bacterium | reverse complement strand
ACCGGCCACCCGGCCCGGGGAACTGGACGACAAGCCGCTACGCCAGCGCACCAGCCGCCGCCTGATGGGCGTCGAGGAGTACACGCCCGGCGAGCTCTGGCACCTGCGCCAGATCTACTACGGCATGGTCAGCTTCGTCGACGACGAGGTCGGCCGCTTCGTGGCTGCGCTCCAGGATGAGGAGATCGAGGAGGAGACGATCGTCGTCTTCATGAGCGACCACGGCGACTACCTCGGCGACCACGGGATGGTCCGCAAGAGCCCGGCGATGTACGACTGCCTGGTCCGGGTTCCCCTCTTCGTCCGTTGGCCGGGACATATTCCCCCGGCCCGCGTGGCGGGGACACTGGTCGAGTCGATCGATCTCGCATCGACGCTCCTCGAACTCTGCCACCTGCCCCCGCTGCCCGGTGACGAGGGAACCAGTCTCGTACCCCTGTTGCTCGGCCAGACCAACGTTCACAAGGACAAGGTCTTCGGCCTCTACGGTAGCGAGGGCGAGGCCTACACCGAGGCCGGCATCGACGCGACCGACCTCGACGCGCTGGCCGGTACCCCGCATCCGTGGATGGGCTCGCTGGCGATGCGGGGCCGGATGGCGATGGTCCGCACGGCGGACTGGAAGCTGGTCCACTACCGGGGCGGCGAAGGCGAGCTGTACGACCTCCGCGCCGACCCTGATGAGCTGGTGAACCGATACTCCGACGCGGCGAGCGCCACGGTCCGGGCCGAGTTGACCGCCACGCTGGTCGACTTTCTGTTGGCGACCGTCCCACCAGCCCTCACCGACCAATTCGATATCCCGCCGCGCGACGGGGAGCGGCAACCCGCCGCGGGGCCTCAGCCCGCGGCGGTCGGCTCTCGGTCGTCCGCCCCTGGCTGACGTGACCGGCGCGCTCGGCGATGGCGCGGGTGGCAAGGCCAGCGGTGGGCCGATCGACCGCATTGACGGCGCCGGGGGCGCGGGATTGACGGCGCCGGGGGCGCGGAGAGGTCAGGATGGCGACCATCAAGGAGGTGGCCGAACGGGCGGGTGTCTCGCCGGCGACGGTGTCGCGGGCGCTGACGGGGTCCTCGGCGGTCGGGGCCGAGTACCGCGACCGCGTCGTGCGGGCGGCGGAGGATCTCGGCTATCGTCCGAACCGGCTCGCCAGCAACCTCCGGCGCCGCCAGACCCAGACCATCGGCGTCGTGGTCTCCGACATCGAGAACCCCCACTACACCCAGATGGTGCGAGTGGTCCAGGACGCGGCCGAACGCCGGGACCTCCGGGTCCTGCTCTGCAACACGGATGAGCTGGCGACGAAGCAGCGCTCCTACCTGGAAGTCCTCGCGGCCGAACGGGTCGGCGGGGTGATCCTGGTACCATCGGACCCGGAAGGGGCCGAGATCGACGAACTGCTGGGGATGGGCATTCCGGTGGTGGCCTTCGACCGGGTGGTGGCAAATCCGCTGGCCGACGCGGTGATCGCCGACAACATCGAGGGGACCCGGTTGGCGACCGAGCACCTCCTCCGGGCCGGCCACCGGCAGATCGGCTTCATCGGCGGTCTTGCCGGCATCCAGACCGGCGCCGAGCGCCTCGCCGGGTACGAGGCGGCGATGCGGGCCCAAGGCTTGGAGCCGCGCTCGAGCGAGGGCGACTTCCGCATCACCCAGGCGATGGACGCGGCCGACGAGCTGCTCGACAGCGAAAAGGGGATCACCGGCTTGGTCGTGGCGAACAATTTGATGGCGATCGGGGCGCTGCGCGCGCTGCGGGCACGTGGGGTCCGGGTGCCCGGGGACGTCGCTTTGGTCTCGATCGACGACCCGTTCTGGGCCGAGCTGGTCGAGCCGCCGTTGACGACGCTGGCCCAGCCCGTCCACCGGATGGCGGAGAGCGCGGCGAACCTGCTGTTCGAGCGGATGGCGGGGACGCGGACGATCGCCCGGTGCATCGTGTTCGGCTTCGAGTTGCGCGTTCGTCAGTCATGCGGGGTCGCGGCGCTCGCGCGGCCGGGACGTGCTGGCCCGTGACTGGGCCGTGACTGGCCCGTGAGAGGACGTCCGTACCATCATTTCGGCCGGGGGATGACTACCGGCTCGCGCAGGAGCTACCCATGGACTCGAATGCCGGTCTCTCCCCACTGCGCGGCCTCGCCAAACTCCGCGACGTGCGGACGCGGCGGTTCTCCAGCTTCGACCGCACGGGCGGCAACGACGACCGCTTCCATGTTCAGCCGGGGGAGACGGTCACCATCGCCGAGGTCGCGGGCGCCGGCATCGTCACCCACATCTGGTGCACGGTCTCCTGCCCGAGCCCGAACTCTCTCCGCAAGATCGTGCTGCGGGCCTATTGGGATGGCGAGGACACCCCGAGCGTCGAGTGCCCGGTCGGGGACTTCTTCGGCATGGGGCACGGCCGGACGGCCAACTTCGCCAGCCTGCCGCTCCAGACCAGCCCACGGGACGGGAAGTCGCTCAACTGTTATTTCCCGATGCCATTCTCGGACGGGATGCGGATCACGGTCGAGAGCGAGTGCGAGGACGAGGTCCTCT
>JBBJOE010000414.1:0-2542 GCA_037721765.1 Thermomicrobiales bacterium | reverse complement strand
CTTGATCAGTCCCGTGCCGTGACCGGCCAGGCACGGGTGCGGGTGGGTGGCGCGGTGAACGCCAGGCGTGGGACTGCCCGGTTCGGGCACGCGTGAGGATAGGACGATGAACCACCGAGACGCCGGCGAGCGACGCCCCGGCCGCATACTGGCGATCGATGTCGGAGCGGGAACGCAGGACATCCTGATCTACGAGCCGGGGCAGACCCCGGAGAACCTCGTCAAACTGATCCTGCCGTCCCGGACGCGGGTCGTCGGCCGCCAGGTCGCCGCGGTGACCCGGGCCGGACGGCCACTCCATCTCGACGGCACGCTGATGGGCGGTGGCGCCTCCTCCGACGCGATCCGGACCCACCTGGCCGCTGGCCTACCGGTCAGCGCCACCCCCTCGGCGGCCCGGACGATCCACAACGACCCGGCCCGGGTGGTCGACCTGGGAGTCACGATCCGGGAAGGGGAGGCGTCGCCGGGTGCCGACACCGTCACCCTGGGCGACCTTGACTTGTCGGCCCTGGCGGCGGCCCTGGCACCGTTCGGCGTCTCCCTGCCAGAGACGGTCGCCGTTGCCGTCCAGGACCACGGTTACCGGCCGGGGGCCGGGAACAATGATGTCCGCTTCGCCTATCTCCAGGGGATCATCGACGCCGGCGGCGACCTGGACGGGTTGCTGTCGGCCGAACCTTCGCCGGAGATGACCCGGATGGCGGCGGTCACCGGGGCGGTCCCCGGCGCCCTGGTGATGGACACTGGCGCGGCCGCCGTCCTCGGTATCCTGGAGGACCCCCGCGTCCGGGACGCCGCCGCCGGTGACGGCGCCGTGCTGATCAACGTCGGCAACATGCACACCTTCGCCGTGCTGGTCCACGGGCGCCGGGTGGTCGGCCTCTTCGAGCACCACACGTCTGGGATATCGGTCGCCATCGTCACGGGGCTGGTGGCGCGCCTGCGGGCGGGCACCCTGACCCATGAGAGCTTCCGGCGCGAGTTCGACGGCCACGGCGCCGCCCTCGATCCGGCCTATCGCTCGCTGGGCCGCTTCGAGACCGTCGCGGTGACGGGCCCCCACCGGGGCATCCTCCGCGGCCTCGGCTTCATCGAGGCCGTCCCCCACGGCGACATGATGCTGGCGGGCCCGTTCGGTCTCGTCGCCGCCCTCAGGCGCCGGGTCAATGGCGCCCCCCACGTGACGACTCCTGAAGAGAGCGCCGGATGCGGCACCCGGCCACCGTTGGCCCGGCCGTGACGGACCATGGACGCGATGACGCGCCAGACCCGGGGGCGGTGACGAGTTCACCGGGGGCACCGTATCGGCAAGGCGACCGGGGAGACCCAGCGCCATCCCGTCCGGCGGGGCACCAAGCCACTGCCCGAGTCATGTCTTCATCTCCGCGGCGGTCCGCGTCCGGCCGGCGTATCCCGGCAGGTCCGGGACGAGCGAATGGGCATCGGCGACGGAGAGCCCAGATGCCCTGAAGCGGTCGTCGAGCCTGGCGGCACGCGGCGTCGGCTCCATCACCTCACGGAAGGCCCGGTAGTCCCCGGCGTGGACCGAGTGCGACGTGATCCGCATCTGCGTTGCCTTGACCACCTCGTGGCCGGCGAAGGCGGCGTCGAGGCCGGCCGGGTCGAAGCCGGTGAGCCGGTTCCATGGCGCGAGGTACGGCGAGCCCGCCTGCTGAGCCCGCAGCGCGACCACGCGACGCACCGCGCCGGCGAAGCCGAGCGACTCGTGCCGCAACGGCACCTGCCGAACGAGCGTGGAGCGATTGAGTCCCCGCGCGGTGATCCTGATGCCGGGAGGCCTCGTCTACCGAAAACGTCGTCATGTGACGCAGGCCTCGATGCCCTCGGGATCGGCGAACACGACGTGGGGCCCCGCGCATTTGGCGAGCGGGGACGCACCGCTCGAAAAGTGCGTGATACGGAATCCAGATGACCGCTCAGCCATAGGAACACCGGTGATCACCGGGACGCCGCACCACCGCGGCCCGGGAGGACACGAGGTCCTCCTCGACGATGTGCATCGAACATTGACGCCGTATCCGAACTCCGTATGAGAAGACCCATGAGAAGCCGCGTCGTCAGGTCCAGCGAGCCCGCCGCGCCGTTCTTCGGCCCCTGATCGACCCACCGCCTGGGATCACCGACGTGATCAACGAGTTGGCGACCGCGCTCATCGATCGAGGAACCCGACCGAGACTGACCGTCGCTTGGACGTCACGCTCAGTCGCGGCCCATCCAGGTGGCCACGCGGGCCTCGTTGCCCTCGGCGTCGGCCAGCACCCACCACTCCGGCGCGTACCGGTCGGTCACCAGATGGCCACCGGCGGCGATCGCCGCCGCGATGCGCGTCTCGGCCCGGTCGTGCGGCACGGAGACGTCGATGTGGACGCGATTGCGCCGCGGGCGAGGCGCGTCCATCTGCTGGAACCAGAATGATGGCCAGCGGCCGTGCGGGTCCACCAGGTCCTCGGACCCCTTCTCCAGGCATCCGAGCAGGGCGCGCAAGAACGGCATCACTTCGGAGCCGACGAGCGCGTCG
>JBBJOE010000413.1:0-2543 GCA_037721765.1 Thermomicrobiales bacterium | reverse complement strand
ACGCTGACCTCGACCGTGACCTGGTCGAACCGGACGGCAGGATCACTGGCATCTGGGTCCGACCAGGCGATCGCGGTGATCTGGGCAGCGCGGTCGTCCCGGAAACCGACGACCCACGAGATCGTTTGGCCAGGTTCGGCCGGGACGGTCAGGCGCGTCGTCCCGTCGGCGGGTAGGGGTGGCACGGCGACGCTGCCGGGCGGCAGCGGCGCCATGGCGACGAGGTGACCTCCCCCGCCGGGGGCCGCGAGTTCGAGCCCGCCTTCCTCCCCGGGCGGGGACCAGCCAGGATCGGCGATCACCTTCCACTGAGCGATCCGGACCCGGCTCGCGGTCGCGACCTGGCCGGACGTGACGCGCAGGCGCGCGAAGCGGGCGTGGACCGGGGCGTCGAGGGCGAAGACCTGTTCGACCGGGATGGCGCTCAACTCGGCCGACAACGCGGGTGTGAACGTCTGGCCGTCGAGCGACAGTTCAAGATCAAAGCCCCGGAGCCGCTCCGTGACCTCGAATCCACCCAGGGACAAGAGGGCGATGCCCGCCACTGGCACCGGATCGTCCCCGGCCAGGTCGATGGTCAGTTCGGCCGGCAATGCCGTGGCGTCGGCCGACCAGCCGCCGGCGGCCGGGGAGAAGCCGTCGTAGATCTCGGCCTCCGTGGTCGCCGAGGTGGCGTCGGCCGTGACCGGCACCCCGCCCAGCCCCGTCCAGGCCACGTTCAGACCGCCCAGCATCGACGGCGGCAAGAGTTCGAAGGGCTCAGAGTTGAGGGGAGCGGCGTCCCGCCCGGGGATCACCGTGACCGACGCGGTACGCTGGAGATCATCCTCACGCGCCCGGACCGTCACCAGCACCGGTTCGTCGGCCCAGGCATCGGGCGCGACGCGGACGACGACCGGCACCGTCCGCGACTCCCCCGGACCGAGCGTCACCGCCGCGGCGTCCAGGGCGACCACCCAGGCATAGTGGCCCGTCGTGGCATCGAGGTCGAGACCGATCGACGCGTCGCCCGTGTTGGTGATCGTTAGGGTCGCGTCGAGACGCTGCCCCTGGGGCCAGTAGGCAGCGACCGAACCATCGGCCACGACGGTGAGCAGGAGATCCACGGCGAGGCCAGCGGGAGTGTCGAGTTCGACCGACGTCCCATCACCCGGACCGCGCGACCGGCCGGGCAACCCGCTCTCGGGAAGACCACTGCCCGGCCCCCGCCTGTCGCCGGTGGTTGGACCGGGGGTCGCCGCGGCCACCGCGTCACCGGTGAGCAGGACGAGACGGTAGGCACCTTGACCGGAGAGGCGGACCAAGATATCGCTCGCGCCGGGCAGCGTCACGTCGAATCTGCCGTCGCCGGTGGCCGGGGTGAGGGTGAGCGCCGTTTCGGGAACACCCGGGGTGGCCGGGACCCACATGGTCACTTCGGCATCACCGGTGACCTGGATCGTCGCCGTCGTCTCGGCGGGGAGCGGGGTGATCCGGTAGGTGTCGACATCGGCCCCGTTCGCGAGGCGAGGATCGAGCGTGCCCGAGACGGAGAGATCGGCGGGCATCGGCCGGGCGTCGGCGGGAGCGTCGTTCGGCTCCGCGTCATCCGGCACGGTCAGCGGGTCGAGCGGGGTGACCGAGAGTCGATACCGTCCGGTGCTGGGGGTCGTCGGGGACAACCAGAGCGTGTAGTCCCCCGGGGACAGGAACGCGTCGTAGGTGATCGGGTCGCCGGGGAGGGCCGCCGTGACCCGGGCCACCTCCATCCCGTTGGCCTCCAACCGTGCCGTGAACAGGCCGTCGGGCGGGACCGCGACGTCTATGAGGACATGGCCGTCATTCTGGAGTGAGAACCGGTAGATATCGACATCGGCGGGGTCGATCAGGCGACCCGTTCGTTTCTCGCCGAGCCGGATCGGCTGGGAACGGTCCGGGCCATCGTTGGGTTCGTGCTCGGCCGCCGGATCGGGTGGTCCCCTCGGCGCGGCCGTGACGACGTATTCCCCGCCGGTCCCGCCGATTTGGACCCAATGGTTTCCAGGCAGGAAGAAAGCGTCGTAGATCGTGACCTCGCCATCGACCGCGGCGCGGGTGGTCTCGGCGGTCCCGGTCACGTTGACGACATCCAGGCGAGCCAGGCCGGGTCCCGACGCCGAGATGTCCCAGAGTTGCGGCTCGCCGGTCACCGTGAAGCGGAACATGTCCTGATCGGGTCCATCGAGGCGGCCCCGGATCGTGGGAAACTCGCCGCTGACGTCGAGCGGGGAGGCGAGCCCGATGGTCTCGTTCGGTTCGGCCTCGTAGCCGGCGACCTCGGGCGCCGTGATGTCGACCCGGAGCAGGTAGGGCGCGCTCGGGTCCGGGTCGCCGGAGAGGGAGACGCCGTAGTCCCCGACCGGGAGGACCAAGTCGTTGAAGGCGACGCCGCCGTCGCCGGTCGCGCAGCGCAGCGTCTGGTCGGCCGAGTCCGAGAGACAGAGTTGCCGTGGGGGGGCGGGCCCCCCCAACGCCCGGAGGGGCCGATTAAGACCCGGGCGGGGCGCGTGGCGGGGGTCCCCGGG
>JBBJOE010000080.1:0-9912 GCA_037721765.1 Thermomicrobiales bacterium | reverse complement strand
TCCGGGGCGCCCGGGATGCCGCAGAAGACCTGGAAGCGGGCGAAGTCCCCCGGCACACCGAGCTCGACGTCGGTCGGTCCGGCGGCGAGTCCGCCGAAGCTGACGAGCCCACGAGCGTCGGTCTCGGCGGTGACTTCGACGCCCGTGGCCTCGGGGCGGACCGTGACCAGGACATCCTCGGCCGGCGCGTCGCAGACGGTGAAGTAGTCGGCGTCATCGTAGCCGGTCGGGCAGAGGAGCGCTTCGACCGTGAGTTGGCTCCCAGCGCTCCCCTGGTCGGCGAGGACGTTGAAGAAGCTGCACCCGTAGCGACCGCCGAGGCCCAGTTCGAGGGTGATGCTATTGCCCGAGGGCTCCACCACGAAGCCCTCGCCGCCCGCGCCGCAGCGGACTTGGAGGTCCTCGACGACCAGGTCAGCGCTGGGAAGCTCTTCCGTGATCACATAGGTGCCAGGGCCGAGGTCGGTGAAACTGACGGACCCGTCGGCGTCGCTCTTCCGGGTCTGCGGCGACCCCGAGCCAGCCGGGGAGAGACTGATCGTCACGTCGGCATCGGCGACCGGGTCGCAGGTCGAGGGCTGGACCGGGACCGAGCTGCCCGGCGGGCAGGCGAAGATCGTCACGCCCAGCGTCCGGATCGCGTCCGGGTCGAGCGGCGTGCTGTCAGCGTCGAGCGGATCGGTCCCGGCCTCGATCTCCAGCGGGTCGGGGAACGTGTCACCGTCGGAATCGAAGGTGAACGGATCCGTGCCGAACTCGTCGACTTCCTCTCCGTCGAGCAGGCCGTCGCCGTCGGTGTCGGCAAGGTCGGGGTCGGTGCCGATCTCGGCCTCGCGGACATCGCTCAACCCATCAAGGTCGGAATCGATGTCGGCTTGGAGAAGAACGGGGTCCATCCCGAGCGGCGCGGAGGCGCTCACCGGGAGGGCTCCCGGCCCGATCAAGCTCACGAGGAGAAGCACCACGATCCCGAGCGTCCACCGTCTCACGCGATTCATCTGATCGTCCCTCCGGGGGTCTCTTCCCCGACGTGTCCGTTGTCCCCGTGCCATGCGGGGGGCTCGGCTTCGTTGGCGACCGTGGACCGATCATCACCGACCGGTGCCCGCCGTCAGGAAGACGATAGCCATCGTGGCATACTGACCGCATCGGTACTTGTACTTAATCCGGTACTGCCGGGCCGGAATAAGCATCCCCTCCGGTGACCCGAGGTGTCGTGACCTTCGACTCGGGTGGCACCCGGACACCCCCGTCCGAAACCGTTCGGTTTCGCCGGCAACATCGACCGGGGCGCGACGCCGGGCATCGGGTGCGCCGGGTGCGCCCGGCATGTCACGGGACGTGGGCCTACCAGCCGCGGTGGCCAGGATCGCGGTGGGGATGTGCCCCGGACCGGACCCTCCCCGGTCGGGTGGCTACCGGCTCCGGTTCCAGGCAGGCTGACGACCGTACCGGCCGGAGCCGGACCTTCCCGGCGAGGATCGAGCGCCGATCGGCGGTCTCGGATGCCGGTGTCAGCGAGGGGGCCGATGCTCCGCGATTGCCTCGGCGGGGACCAGGCGGGCCAGCGCGGCGGCGGTCGCCGGGATCGCGGCCGGGAACCGGGCGGCGTAGTCCCGCAGCATCGCCAGGTCGGCGGCCGTATCCACATCGAAGGTGGCTTCCATCTCCGCGACCAGGAGCCGCGACCCCCGCGCCCGGGCCACCAGGGCGTCCGCCGCGCTGGCGGTGCTCATCGGCACGTCGCGCAGCACGTCGTGGGGACCCCCCAGACCGATCAGGTAATACCCACCGTCCTCCACGCGGCCGAGGACCACGTCATGGGATCCCAAGGCGGTAAAGGCCGACTCGACCGTGGCCATGGTCATCTGGGGCGAATCCGACGCCGTGAGGATCGTTCGCCGGTAGCCCGCCTCATGGCCCCACCGCAGCAGATTCGCCTGCCGCTCGCCCCAGTCTTTCCCCCGCTGGGGGACATGCCGGACCCGCCCCTCCGCCATGGCGGACAGCACGCCCATGACTGGAGAGAGCGACCGCACGACCCCCGGGAAATCGCACGCCGCCGGCGTGAAGGCCCAGGCCAGGTCGAACGGGGGCTCGTCCGCCAGCGACGGCGGCACGAAGCGGTGGGCGAGATCGGTCAGGAACGCCCGGTAGAGCGCCGCCGCCACCTCCATCCCCAGCGACTCCCCGAGCCGGGTCTTGGTAAACCCGGGGATCGGCTCCCGGGCCGCGATCATCAGCAGATTCTCAGACCGTCGCCGCATCATCCCGTCTTCCCCGATCGACCTCGTCCCCCCATCTCAAACTCCGTCCAGTCTCATCTCCCGTCCACCGTCCACCGTCTACCGTCTCCCGTCTTCCGTCTTCCGACGCCCCCCGCGCCGGCCGCCAGCGCGTCTCCTCCCGACCACCACAGCCGTCGAGACGCCCACGGCACCAGCAGGGCGGCGGCGAGGATGACCAGGGCCAAGATCGCGGGCGGCGTCAGGTACCGCTGGATCGGGTAGAACGTGTAGGCGTAGGGTGCGTCTCGCAGGGCATCGGCCGCGAAGTGGTAACCGATCACCGGTGCCAGCCAGACCAGGGCCATCGGCAGCGAGACGCCAGGCCGCAGCGCCCGCCCGGCCAGGGCGGCGAACAGGACGAACAGGAACACCATCGTCTGGCGGTGGGTGTGATACGACGTCACCAGCGACGCCAGGGACACCAAGCCCAGGGCCAAGTCCGGGGCCCGGCCCGGCCGCAGGGCCCGCGCTGCCGCCGCGACGGCCAGCGCCCCCAGGCCGATCGAAACGCCGTAGACCAACATCCGGCCCGTGTCGGGGGTCAGCCCGGGATACTGTCGCAGCAGCACACCCCGGATATTGAACATCGCCCACTCCGTCACCGTCGCCGTGCCCGAGAAGGCCCCGAAGTAGCGGGCCATGTCCAGGTAGTGGTCGACCCCGGTCCGCCCGACCAGCAGGGCCGAGCCGAGGGCCAGCGCCCCGGCCGAGGCCGCCATCCCGGCCGCCGCCCACCTCCTCCCCAGGGCCAGGGCGAGAAAGGGCACGATCGCGTACTGGGGGGTCAGGGCGATCACCCCCATCATCGCCCCGGCCAGGATGTCGTCATCCCGCGACCGGGACCGCACCAGCAGGGCACAGCCGGCCGCGAACGGCAGCAGGATGAAGGCGTCCACCTGCCCCCACCAGATCAGGTGCCAGAGCGGTTCGAACGTGACCAGCACGGCCGTCGTCGCCAGCGGCACGGCCGGGGTCATCGCCCGGCCCAGCAGGTAGGCCGCCATGCCGGCCGCCACGATGGTCGCCGCGACCCACACCCAATACGCGGTCCGGATCGGCAGCCGGGCAATGGGAGAGGTGGCCAGGCTCAGGATCGGCGGGTGCGGCAGCGGGTTGAACCACCGCCATCCCGTCCCCTCCGCTTGCTGGATGCCCTGCTGGGTGGCCTGCTGGACCTGCCGATTGCCGAGGTTTTCGTAATTTCCCCGGTGGGCGATCGTCGCGCCGGTGTAGAAACCGCCGAAATCAGCGGCATGGAACCGGCCGAAGGCCGGCTCCCTCCCCGGCCCGATGTTGCGCTCCAGGCTCGACCAGACCGTCACCAGCGCGATCAAGGCATACAGCCGCCAGGCCCAGGCGACCATCGTCCGGACCCGGTCCAGCGGCACCGCGCGGGACAGCCCCGTCGCCTCGTCCCGCACATCGACGTGGGGCCGGAACGAGGCCAGGATGCGGTCGATGGTCCCGACCCGACGTCTTCCCGCCGCATCATCTCCGGTGACACCGCGGTCCACCCCGACCGGGACGGTCACCGTGGCGGGCTTCGTCGTCGCGGGCTGGGCAGCGTCCGGCCCCCCACTCCGGGTCATCCCCGGTGTCAGGGCCGGTTTCGGGGCCCGTCCCGGCCGGGCCATCCCGGCCGATCCCCGTCGCGTCGCGTCCCGCGCCATGCCTCAGCTCCCCGGACTCGCGACGGACCGGCGCGGCGACCGGTCCGCCCGCACCCGCACGATCGCCCCGATGATCCGGTACCCGGCCTTGACCGAGGCCCGGAGATCGCCGCTGACCTTCGACTCGCCGCCCGCTCGCTTGCGATAGGTGACGGGAACCTCCGCGACCCGGTACCCATGCCGCGCGGCCCGGGCGATCATCTCCACCGACCAGCCGTAGGTCATCTCCCGCATCCCCAGGCCGAGCAGGTCCCGCTGTCGCATCACGCGGAACGGGCCGATGTCTGTCACCCGGACCCCCAACAAGAGGCGAAGCAGGCGCGCCGCCAGGGCGTTGCCGAACCGCTGCGGCGCCGTCAGCGACCCGGGCTCGTGCGTGCCGAGGGTCCGGGAGCCGATCACCAGGTCGGCCTCCCGGGCCAGGAGCGGGGCCAGCAGCAGGGGCAATTCGGCCGGCAGGTCGCTGCCGTCTCCGTCCATCAGGGCGACCAGGTCGGCCCGGGCCGCCAGGACCCCCGTAAGGCAGGCCCGCCCGTAGCCACGCCGCGGCTCGGACACCACCTCGGCCCCGGCCGCCCGGGCCCGCTCCGCCGTGGCGTCCGAACTACCGTTGTCGACCACGTAGATCGCGGTCACCCGCACCATCAGGTCCGGCACAGCGGCCACGGCCAAAATCTCCTCGATCAGCCCGCCGATCGAGGCCTCCTCGTCCAGCACCGGGATCACGAACGCCAGCGTCGGCTTCGGCATCCCGGTCATGCCACTCCCCCGGCGCGGCCGGACGGCTCCGGCCCCACCGGGGCCGCCCGCTTCACGACCTGGCGCTTCCGCAGGCGCCGCTCGGCCGCGCCGAAGTATTCGGCGATCGTCCCCTGCGTCCCGATCCACTCTAGGTAGCGGCCGATCCCCGTCTCCAGCTCCGTCTCCGGCCGGAAGCCGAGCGCCGCGATCTTGGCGATGTCGGAGACCAGGGCCCGCATCTCGCCGGGCCGGAACTCCCCCGGGATCTCTGGCTCGATCGCCACCCCCAGCCGCTCCGCCAGTAGCCGGGCCAGGTCGCCGATCGCCACCGACTGCCCGGTGCCGACGTTGAACACCCCCCCGTCCGCCCGGTCGTCGCCGGCGACCAGCATGTTCGCCCGGGCCACGTCCCCGACGAAGATCAAGTCCCGCGACTGCCGCCCGTCCTCGTAGACCACCGGCGGCAGCCCGTTCGCCAGCCGGGTGCAGAAGATCGCGATCACCCCGGTGTAGGGGTTGAACAGCGACTGGCGCGGCCCGTAGGTGCAGGAGTAGCGGAGCGCCACGACGGGCACCCCGGTCGAGCGGCCCCAGGAGATCAGGAGTCGTTCCTGGTCGGCCTTGCTGATGGCGTAGACGTTCGCGCCCCCCATCGGCGCGGCCTCGTCGGTCGGCACGGGCTCGCCGGGCCGGTCGCATCGCGGGCAGTGGACGTGATAATCACCCCGGGCCAACTGGTCCACCGGCCGGGTGACGCCATAGTAGTGGCCGTGCTCCGGGCAAGAGTAGGCGCCCTCGTCGTAGACCGCCTGCGACGAGGCCATCACCACCTTGCGGACCGGCAAGTTCCTGTCCCGGATCGTCTCCAGCATCAGGGCGGTGCCGTAGCTATTGACGCTGATGAACTTGGCGATCTCCGGCATGTACCCGCCGTAGGCCGCCTCGTGGAACACGATGTCCACCCCGGCCAGGGCCCGCTCCCAATCGGTCCGCCGCCGCACGTCACCCCGGAGGAACTCGACGCGGCCGTCCACCCAGGCAGGCTTCCCGTCCCGGTGCGTCTGCCGTTCCAGGTTGTCGAGGACGCGGACGCGCCAACCCCGGTCCAGGCAGGCATCGACGATGTGGGAACCGATCAGCCCCGCCCCGCCGGTGACGAGGGCGGTCGTACCAGTCCCCGGAACAGGGTCGACGACGATCGTTCGCTCCGTCACGCGGAGACGCCCGCTGGATTGGCCGCCCGGGCGACGGCGGCCAATCCCTGGTCGAGGTCGGTGATCAGGTCTCGGGCGGCTTCCAGCCCGATCGAGAGGCGGATCGTCGCCCCATCGCTCCCCGAGGGGCCGCCCCAGTCGTGCGGCGGATACGCCGCCGTGGTACTGGTCCCGCCGAGGCTCGGGGCGAAGGGGATCAGCCGGACCTCGCGCAGGAGCCGGTCGGCGGCCTCGCGGCCCCCGGCCACGTCGAAGGCCAGCATCCCGCCCCCACCATCGGGCAAGAGGGTCCGCGCCAGATCGTCCTGCCAGCCGCCGGGCAAGCCGGGGTAGCGGACGGCGGCGACCATCGGATGACCATCCAGGAACCGGGCCACGGTCAGGGCGGTCTCGCTGATCCAGGCCATCCGGGGCGCCAGGGTGCGGATGCCACGCAAGGCCAGCCAGGCGTCCATCGCCCCGAGCGTGGGGCCGAAGAGGTAGGCGCAACGCCGGAGGCGGGCGGCCAGTTCGGCCCGCCCGACCACGACCCCGGCGGTGAGGTCGTGATGGCCGCCCAGGAACTTGGTCGCACTGTGGATCACCAGATCGGCACCGTGCTCCAGTGGCCGGCAGAGGGCGGGGGTGGCGAAGGTGTTATCGACGCACAGCAGCGCCCCACCCCGGTGGGCCCGCGTCGCCAGCGCCGCCAGGTCGCAGAGCTTCATCGCCGGGTTGCTGATCGTCTCGACCCAGACGAGCCGCGTCCGCGGCGTCAACGCCCGCGTCATCGCCTCCGGATCACAGGTATTGACGAAGGAGGCCTCGACACCGAACCGGCCCAATCCCTCCCCGAGCAAGGCGGCGGTGTCCGAGTAGCAATCGGACGATGCGACGACGTGGTCGCCCGCGCCGAGCAGGGCCAGGAAGGTCGTCGAGATCGCCGCCATCCCGGACGCGGTCGCGACGGCGTCCTCCCCACCTTCGAGGTCGGCGACGGCCCGCTCCAACTGGGAGGTATTGGGGAGGCCCGCCCGGCTATAGGTCGGGCGCGGCGGGTCCGCCCCGTGGGCGGCGGCGAAGTCATCCGGGTCGTCGAAGGCGTAGACCGATCCCTGGTAGATCGGTGCTGTCAGCGGGCGCACCGACGCGGCGGTGTCGTCCCCGGCGTGGGCGGCTCGGGTCCGGAAATCGTCACCGGGCCGGATGTGTCCAGGGCTACCGTTCGCCGCGGCCAAGGCCCTCTCGTACCCGTTCGACGCCCGGTCACGGGCGTCACGGTCGAGGTTTCCCGGCCCCGCCGGGTGCGGCTCGCGCGCCGTGGGGCGATGGGTCCCGTTGCCGTTTCCAGCGATCACCCGGCGTTCTCCATCCCAAGATCGTACTGAATCGGGCCACGGACCGTGAGGACACCAGACACCTGGCCACGCCGGACGAGCACTTCGCCGACCGTATCGCACGATGTCGTCCATCCTGGGAAAACGCGCGGCGGCCACACCGGCTCCCCGACGCGGAGGGGCTCTCCCCCGCTATGGTAGTACAGACCAACGCCATCCGCGTTACGCGTCGCCTGCCCGGCGACCGGCGTCCCGATCGCTCCGCACCGACCATCCCCGGGAGATCCCAGCATGCCCTTCGCCATTCCGGTCCGCCCCGGCGAGACGCCCGACCTCGACGCCATCGACACCCGGGCCAACGGCGGCCTGAGTAAGGAGGACGGAGTCGCCGCATTGGTTCCCCTGGCCGCCGAACTCGGCGACCTCCAGGAACTACTCTACGCGGCCGGGACACATTCCCTCCTGTTGATCTTGCAAGGTATGGACACCAGCGGCAAGGACGGCACCATCCGCTCGGTGCTGGCCGATGTCAACCCGGTCGGCTGCCGCGTCGTCGGCTTCAAAGTCCCGTCTCCGGTGGAACTGGCTCACGATTTCCTCTGGCGCGTCCATCGCCAGACCCCAGAACGCGGCGCGATGGTCGTCTTCAACCGTTCCCACTACGAGGACGTCCTGGTCACCCGGGTCAACGGCCTCGTCGATGAGGCGACCTGGCGGGCTCGCTATGCCCACATCAATGCCTTCGAGCGCCTACTGTCCGACAGCGGGACGATCGTGGTGAAGGCCTTCCTGCACATCAGCGCGGCCGAGCAGGAGGAGCGACTGCTGGCCAGGGAGGCCGACACCACAAAGGCGTGGAAACTCTCCGCCGGCGACTGGGTCGAGCGGCGGCGGTGGGACGACTACCAAGCCGCCTACCGCGACGCGGTCACGGCATGCTCCGTGCTGGGCAGCCCGTGGTGGATCATCCCGGCGGACAGGAAATGGTTCCGAAACCTGGCCGTGGCCGAAGCCCTGGTCGAGGCGCTGCGCCCCCACCGCGCCGCCTGGGAAGCCGAACTGGACCGGCGGGGCGCGAGCGAACTCGCCGAGATCGCCGCCCTGCGAGAGGGGGCTTCCCGCGCCTGAACGGGTCGCTCCGGCCATCCCGGTGGGACCTCGGCCGTTGAGGTCCCAGCCGTCCCAGATTCTGGCTCCAGAGTTTCACGCGAATGTAGATGGACCGCCGGGAGACCCCGGTGCGAAACGCGGGCTACAGAACACACCCCTCCTGATGGCCGACAGCGTCGGATCCCGGGTCCCATCGGTTGCACCCAGCTTCGGCGTGGGGTACACACATGACGATGGGACCGGGCAGTGATCCCCGTCTCGCGGAGAACCCACCATGGTCCCGAGGATCATCCGTTCCCAGCCGGCCCCGCGGCCCGAGGGGCTATACCCGTCGCCGGACTGGGGCCATTGCCGCACCGTGGTCCGGCTGCATGGCCGCACCTTCTACTTCGGCAGCCACCTCTTGCCACTGGCCCGCCGGCAGGCGATCCATGCCGCCTACGCCTACTGCCGGGTCGCCGACGACATCGTCGACCGGGCCCCCGCCGACGGCGTCGTGGCCGCGGCGCGGGCCCTCGATGCCTGGGAGGCCGAACTCGACATCCCCATCGATCCCGTCGCCGTCGCCTTTGCCGATGCGCGGCGCCGCTACGGCGTCCCGACCCAACCGGTCCGCGACCTGCTCGCCGGCCTGAGGATGGACCTCGACCCCCGCCCGTTCCAGAGCTGGGACGACCTGAGCCTCTATTGCTATCGCGTCGCGGGAACGATCGGCCTGATCGCCGCCCCGATCTTCGGCTGCCGCGACCGGGCCGCCCTGCCCCGGGCGGTCGACCTCGGCATCGCGATGCAACTGACCAACATCCTGCGTGACGTGGCCGAGGACGCCCGCATGGGCCGGGTCTACCTGCCGGTCGAGGACTTGACCCGCTTCGGCTGCCGTCCGGAGGATCTCCTCGCCGGCCAGCCCGGCGGGGACCTGCGCGGCCTGATGCGGTTCGAGATCGCCCGGGCCCGTGACCTCTACGCGACATCCCGCCCGGGCATCGCCGCCCTCAGCCCGGCGGGCCGCCTGACCACGGTCACCATCAGCCACCTCTACGCCAAGATCCTCGCCAAGATCGAGGAGCAGGGCCACGACGTCTACGCCCCCCGGGCCTATGTCCCCACCCCCCACAAATTCGGCGCGATGCCCCACGTCGCCGCCGACTTCCTCCGCCTCTCCCTCCCCGCCCCGGTCCGCCCCTGGTTCTGAACCGGCGCCCCGGGCAATGATCAGCTTGGTGCCTCCGGGGTCGGAGCGACGAGATGGTGACCATCTCGGCCCAGGCGACACCGGCGCCCGGGGCGTGGGGTGTCGTACCACTCCCTGAAGCAAGGCGCGGTCGGATCATGGCACGGAGGGCCGACGAGATCCGGACCCGACTCGGGGACAATACCTCGATCGGTGCGGCGGACACGGCGGTATCCCGGTCGAGTTCCCCGGCTCCGCCGCGTGCCGACGCCCGTCGCCCGGTCGTTGGCAAAGACCAACCGTAGTGTGGATCACGGAGCCCACCATGCCAGGGATATCCCGGCCCGGTGGGGTCCATGCGATGGCTCACCGATCGGCCGCCGGGCGGTTGCCGATCGG
>JBBJOE010000079.1:0-9922 GCA_037721765.1 Thermomicrobiales bacterium | reverse complement strand
GAGGTCCAGAAGGAGGTCATCGGCGAGACGCTGGCCCGCGACTACGGCATCGCCGTCTCGTTCGGGCCGAGCCAGACCATCTGTATCGAGCGCCCGGCCGGGACCGGCGAGCGGATCGAGGTCATCTTCACGCCCGGGAATCCTTTCTACGCCACGGTTGGCGTTCGGGTTGAGCCGGCCGGCATGCTCACCGGCATCACCTACCGGCGCGAACTCGGTTCCTTGCCGCTCGCCTACTACCGGGCTATCGAGGAGACGGTCCGCGGCGTTCTCACCCAAGGGCTATGCGGGTGGGAGGTGACCGACTGCGTCGTCACGCTCGTCGAGGTCGGGTACTGCGCCCCGCTGAGCACCGCCGCCGATTTTCGGAAACTGGTCCCGCTCGTGCTGATGGCCGCCCTCCGCGATGCCGGGACCATCGTCTGCGAACCGGTCGAGGTTCTCGACCTCGACATCCCGGAGGACACGTTTGGCCTGATCAGCGGCGCCATCATCGCCGCCCGCGGCACCATCCGCGACGCGGCCCGTCTCGGCGCCGCCTACCGGCTCGCCTGCGAGGTCCCGTCCGCCGAGCTCGGGGCGTTCGAACGACGACTCCCCGGCCTGACGCGCGGCGAGGCCGCCTGGTCGTCCCGCTTCGCGGGCCACGCGCCGGTGACCGGCACGCCACCATCGAGGGGTCGCCACGGTCCGAACCCGCTCAACCGGGCCCACTACCTGGCCGAGGTGGCGCGGTCGTGAGGCGGCGGGCGGGAGTCGGGAGTCGGGAATCGGCAGTCGGCAGGTGATACCGAATCCGGATGATCACCCATGCATCGGATCAACCACGTCTTGGCGCGTGACATTGCTCCCGCAATCGTTGCCACCCTCGGGAACGCGGCACGCGTCCGGTTGACACCGGGTATCCATCCGGATTCCGTATTACCGGCGGCTCGCCCGCGGGTCGGCGAAGCGCTGTAGTTCGTCGCCCAGCAAGTTCACGGCCAGGATCGATGCCGCCAGGGTCAGACCGGGGAAGAACATCATCCAGGGCGCGAGTTCCATATAGATCTGGCCGTCCGAGAGCAGCGAGCCCAGCGACGGCGTCGGGGGCTGCACGCCGAGGCCGAGGAAGCTCAGCGCCCCCTCGGCGATCAGGGCGCCGGAGAGGGTGAAGGCGAGCTGGACCAGCAGGGGAGTCGCGACGTTGGGCAGCACGTGGCGGAAGACGATCCGGCGGGGCGAGGCGCCGATCACGCGCGCGGCGATCGTGTACTCCATCTCCCGCACACTCAGGGTCGGTCCGCGGACGACCCGGCTGAAGATGGGGATGGTGACGACGACGATCGTGATGATCACGCCCGTGATGCCGGGCCCGAGGACGGCGGCGATGATGATCGCCAGCAACAGGGTCGGGAAGGCGAACAACATGTCGATGAAGCGCATGATGATCTCGTCCAGCGTCCCCCCCGCGAAGCCGGAGACCAGGCCGAGGATCGTGCCCAGGGTCGCCGCGAGCAGCGCCGACACGATGGCCAGACCAAACGAGATGCGCAGCGCGTAGACCAACCGGGCGAACAGGTCCCGCCCCAGCTCGTCGGCACCCATCAGGTAATCCCGCGATGGCCCCTCGAATCTCGCCCTCGGGGAGATGTCGGTCGGGTCCCCGACGCCGGCGAACGGGCCGGCTACCGCCACGGCGATCGCGGTGAGGAGGAAGAGCGCGGAGACCGCGCCGACCGGGCTCTCGCGGATGAACCGGAGAACGGGATTCGTGCGCTTCCGTAGCAGTCTCGCGTCCGTGACGTCGGCTCGGGCCGCGCCCGGGAGACTGGCCGCATCGCTGGCCCGGTTCCGCATCCTCACCTCGTCACCTGCCACCACGTCGATCCCCTCCCTCGGAAACGGTGCGATGTCTGGCCCGCGGATCGAGCCCGGCGCGCCGGGTTCAATACGTCAATACTTGATCCGCGGGTCCAGGTAGGCATAGAGGATATCGGTCACGAGGTTGGCGAGCACGAACGCCAGGGTCCCGACGACGACGGTCGCCTGGGCGACGGGATAGTCGCGCCCGAGGATGCCCTGGATGGCGTAGCGCCCCAGGCCCGGCACCGAGAAGAGCTGCTCGACGATGATCGCCCCGCTCAGCAGGTAGCCCATGTTGATCCCGACGATCGTCACCGTCGGGATCAGGGCCGCCCGCAAGACGTGACGGGTGATCACCATGCGCTCGCGCACCCCCTTGGCGCGGGCCGTGACGACATACGGCTCGTTGAGCACGTCGAGCATACTCGCCCGGATGACCCGCATCACCACCGCGGTGATGCCGACCGCCAGCACGAACGTCGGCATCACCATCGATTTGACGTGGCCGCCGACGCCATCGGACCAGGGGATGTACTGGGAGACCGGCAGCCCGATGTCGCGCGTCGAGACGAAGTAGATGAGCAGGGTGCCCAGGACGAAGTCGGGGATCGACAGCCCCACCAGCGCGGTGATCCGGACGAAGCCGTCCACGCCCGAGCGGGAGCGCAGCGCGGCCAGCAACCCCATCGGCACGCCGATCAGGAGCGAGACGAGCGTCGCCGCCCCGGCCAGCTCGATCGTGATCCGTCCCTTGCGGACGATCTCGTCCATGATCGGCAGGTTCGTCCCGAGCGACACGCCGAGGTCGCCACGCAACGCGTTGCCCAACCACTTGCCGTACTGGACGATCAGCGGCTGGTCGAGCCCGTATTTCTCCATGATCCGCGCCACCAGCTCCGGCCGCTGGGAGACGGCCGGCCCGGCGAGCGCCTCGACGATCCCGCCGGGGATGAGGTGCATCAGCAGGAAGACGATGGTGGCGACGCCCCAGATCGTCAGGCATGCGGTGAGGATCCGGGTGGCGATGTATCGGCCCATCTCTCGCCTGCCCTTCCATCTGGGAATGAGACGGCGTCATCCCGATCAACCGCCGTGATGGCCGCGGTGCGGCCGCCACGGCGGAGCGCCCATCTGCTATTGCGTCAGGGTCATGTCCTTGAGGTTGTGCCACAGCGGCAGGCCGAACCCATCGGCGGCGGCGAACGTGACGTTGGCGAGCTGGTCGTTGCGGTAGGCGATGAAGTTGTTTCGCGTCACCATCGGCTGGAAGTTGCCGAGCGTGGCGATCGCCGCCTCCAGTTCCCGCATGATCGTCACCCGCGTCGCCGGGTCGGTCGCCGCCGCGGCCCGGGAGATCAGGTCGTCGACGGCCGGGTCATCCATCCCGATGAAGGTTGCCTGCCCGTTGCCCAGTTCGACAAGGATCAGGTAGGGGTCGCTGTAGCCTGCCCACCAGGAGATGGCCAGTTGGGACGATTCGCCGTCCGTGTAGTCGGCGACGAAGGTCGCCAGGTCACGCTGGACGATCTCGATCTCGATGCCCGCCTCGGCCAGCTGCTCCTGGAGGACCTCGGCCATCGTCACCGTCGCCGCCAACGCCGGGGTGACGAGGAGCTGCAGCGCCAGCCCCTCTCCGAAACCGGCCTCCGCCAGGAGTGCCCGGGCCCGCTCCACGTCGCGGGAGTAGAACGGTAATTCCGTGATCGGCGTCGCGAGCTCGGAGAACGCCTGCGCGATCGGCCCCGTGACGGTACCGCGACCGAACAGCGCGGCCTGGTTGATCTCTTCGCGATCCATCGCCAGCGAGATGGCCTGCCGCACCCGCTGGTCGGCCAGCTCCGGCTGGTTCCCGTTCACGAACAGGATGTAGTAGTTCGTCGTCGTTTGCTCCACGGTGGTGATGTTCTCATCACTGGCCAGCAGGTCGAGCACGGCCGGGTTCTCGAACAGCGCCAGTTGGACCTCGCCGGTCCGGAGGGACGCGACGCGTGCCGTCTCATCGGGGATGATCTGCCAGACGACCTCGTCCAGCTGTGCCCCACCCGGCTGCCAGTACTCGGCGAACTTGCCGAAGACCCAGCGCTGGTCCGGCGCGTGCTCGACGACCCGGAACGGCCCGGTCCCGACCAGCGTCGTCGTGATATCGATCTCGCCGGACTCCACTTCCGCCGCCGGCACGATCGAGGTCGTCGTCGCGGAGAGCGATTGCAGGAACGGGGAATAGGCCTCGGTCAACGTCGCCGTCACCTGGTAGTCGCCGGTCGCCTCGACGGTGACGCCGATCCGGTTCCCCACCGGGGTGGGTGTGCCCATCGCCTCGGCCGACGCCGCCGCCTCGACCGTGGCCGGGTCTGGTTCCACGGCCGGACCCATCTTGACGTTCCACCAGGACTCGGGAGACTCCAGCACGCGCCGCAGGCTATAGACCACGTCGTCGGCCGTCATCTCGCGGCCGTTGTGGAACATCACCCCCTGGCGAAGGGCGAAGACGTAGGTCCGATCGTCCGGGGTCTCCCAACTCTCGGCCAAACCAGGGACGGGGCTGAGCGTGTCATCCAGGAACACCAGGCTCTCGTAGACGACGGCCTGGATCTCCCAGGTGATCTGGCTCGAGCTGAAATGCGGGTCGAGGTTCAGGACCTCGCCGGGCTTGCCGATCACGAGCCGCCCGCCAGCCTGGCCATGCACCGACCGGTTCACGCCGATCCCGCCGAGCGCCACCGCGCTGAACAGGCCCGCCTTCACCGCCGTTCGCCGGGAGAGTGACCCGGCCAGCAATCCGTCGAGATCCACCATGCGCTTCGTCATCGCTTGCCCCCTTGGGCGTGGCGCGGTTGCCCGCGCTATCGACCGACACCGGTGACGGGACCACGGTCCCCCGTCGTCCAACGGCTGACGACCACCTTGCTCTCGGTGAAGAAGCGCACCGCGTCCCGGCTCTGCGGGTGCAGCGTGCCGAAGAAGGACCCCTTGGCGCCACTGAATGGGAAGTAGGCCATCGGCGCGGCGACGCCGACGTTGATGCCGATGTTACCGGTCTCGACCTCGTAGCGGAACCGCCGCGCCGCCGAGCCGCTCTCGGTAAAGATGGAGGCCGCATTGCCATAGTCGGCGGCATTGATCTGGGCAATGGCTTCGTCGAGGCTTTCGACCGGGGACATGCCGACCACGGGACCGAAGATCTCTTCCTTGTAGACCCGCATGTCCGGGCGCACGCCATCGAGCAGCGTCGGCCCGACGAAGAAGCCATCCGGCCGCTCCGGGACGTGCGGGTTCCGGCCGTCCAGCACGGCCTCTGCCCCCTCGTTCACGCCATTCGTGATGGCGGTCACGATCCGGTCGCGTGCGGCGGCCGAGACGACCGGCCCCAGATCAACCCCCGGCTCCAGCCCGTCACCGAGCCGCAACTTGCTCGCGGCCTCGACGACGAGCTCCCGCGTTGCCGCGTGCGCATCCCCGACCGGCAAGACCAGCGAGTTGGCCAGGCAGCGCTGGCCCGCCGCGCCATAGAAGGAGTTCATGATGGTGGAGAGGTAGACATCGAGGTTGGCGTCGGGCATGACGACGATCGCGTTCTTGGCCCCCCCGCACGCCTGGACACGCTTACCACTCGCCGATGCCCGGGCATACACGTAGGCGGCCGTCTTCGACGCTCCGACGAACGAGATCCCGCGCACGCCGGGGTGATCGAGCAGGCTGTTCACGGCGTCGTGGCCGCCGTTGACGAGGTTGATGACGCCGGGGGGGAAACCGACCTGGTCGATCAACTCGAAGGTCCGCCTCATCACCATCGGGTCTTGCTCGGATGGCTTGATGATGAACGTGTTGCCGGACGCGACGGCATAGGGCCAGAACCAGTGGGCGATCATGAACGGGAAGTTGAAGGGCGTGATCGCCGCGAAGACGCCGAGCGGCTGGTAGATGACCTCCTCGTCGATCCCGCGCGCCGCGCCATCTTCGAGGCCATAGCCCATCATCATCGTCGGGATGCCACAGGCGGTCTCGACGTTCTCGATGCCGCGCTGGACCTCGCCCCGGGCGTCGTCCAGCGTCTTGCCCATCTCGGTGACGATGAGCCGGGCCAGCTCCTCCCGATGCTCCTCCAGCACCTGGCGGAGCCGGAAGAAATACCGCGCCCGTTCCTGGGGCGGGGTCGCGCGCCAGGCCGGGAACGCCTCGCGCGCCGCCGCCACCGCGCGGTCCACGTCCGCCGCCCCGCTGAGCGGGACGCGGGCGATCACCTCGCCCGTCGCCGGGTTGCGGATGTCCGAGGTCTCGGTCGCCTCGGCCGTCATCCATGTGCCGCCGGCGTAGTTCTGGAGTGTCTCCACCCGCGCCTGGACAGTCGCTGTCATGCGATGTCACGCTCCTTTCCGTCTCGACCATCGTCACGCTACGGACGGTGGATCTACTGTGCGAGTCCACCCGTTATCTGGTGGCCAGGCGAGGCTCCCGGTCGCCCCCGCCACGTCATTTCTTGTGAACCGGTATTATTCCTGTACGATAGGTGGTACCATACGGGGCATCAGAATCGCTGTCAAGAGCCTTCGGCCGGCGGACGCTTCCCACACGGGCCACGATGGGGCGACACGGATGGTGAAGGCTGATCCACAACCCCAGTCGACCCGGGACGCCCCGGTCGGAGCGCATGGAGATGTGCCGTCGGGCCCGCGAGCGAGCACCGACCCGACGCGGGTGCCGGCTTCGTCGCGCCGGCGCACCGATGGGGGGGAGCGGGACGATGGCCTGGTGCTGTACCCCATCGGTGAGGCGGCCCAGTTGGCCGGCGTCTCCCGGGAGATGTTGCGCGTTTGGGAGCGGGAGCGGCTGATCAGCCCACGGCGGTCCCCCGGGGGCCACCGGCTCTATTCCGAGGATGACCTGCGACGGCTGCGGGAGATCGCCCGGATGCGGCGAATGGAGCGACTCAACGTGGCCGCCATCCGGCGGGAGCTCGGCGCGGTGCGACGAGAGACGCCGGCACCGGCACCCGCCACGGATTTCGACCTCGGCGGCCGCCTCCGGGCCCTCCGGACGGAACGGGGTTGGTCGCTCGCCGGCGTGGCCGCGAAGTGCGGCCTGTCGATCTCGTTTCTCAGTGCCGTCGAGCGTGGCCAGTCCAGCATCTCCGTCGGCAACCTCTTCGCCCTCGCCGACGCCTATGGCACGACCGTGCCGGGCCTGGCCCCGGACTACCGGACCGATCACCGCGACGTGCTGCACCCAGGGGACCGGCCGCGCTACGTGGCCGGGCGGGGGCGGGTCGTGATCGAGGACCTGATCACCAGGCCGGGCGCGCTCGAGGCGCAACGGATCGAGGTCTGGCCAGACGGGGGTAGCGAGGAACCCTACGCCCACCCCGGCGAGGAATTCATCTACGTACTGTCCGGACGGCTGACGTTCTGGATCGACGGCTCCGAACGCTATGACCTGGAGGCGGGCGATTCGCTGGCCTTCCGCAGCACCCGTCTCCACCGCTGGTGGAACGAGGGTCATCTCACCGCGACGGTTCTCTGGATCAACGCCCCGGTCGTCGACGTGGCAAGTGCCGGTTCGGACAGGCGCGCGTCGGCGCGGTGGCGCCAGCCGCAAGTCGAGGCGGGAGACGAGGAGGTGGAGATTGGCTGACCGATCGGCGATTCGACTCGAACCCGGACCATTGGGCGCGATCACCGACGTGCCGGGGATCGAGGTCGGGCACCACACGCACGCGGAGGTGCTCCGGGGCACCACCGCCGTTCTCTGCACGGGCGGCGCGACGGCCGGCGTCTCGGTGCGGGGTTCGAATCCCGGCACCATCCAGACCGACGCACTGGCGGCCACCGCGACCGGTTCCCTCGTCCACGGGATCGGCCTGACCGGCGGCAGCCTGCATGGCCTCAGCGCGGTGACCGGCATCACGGAATGGCTCCACGGCCAGGGCGTCGGTGCGCCGGTCTTCGGCGGCCTGATCCCGATCGTCCCGGGCGCCGTGATCCTGGACTTCCGCCTCAGCGACCCGTCGGTCCTGCCGACGGCCGAGTGGGGACACCGGGCGGCGGCGGCGGCCCGGGGCGGGCGATTCACCCGGGGCAACGTTGGCGCGGGGGCCGGTGGCACGGCCGGCAAGGGGCCCGGCTGCGTCCGTACCAAGGGCGGGCTGGGCACGGCCTCCCTCGTGTTGCCCGGTGACATCGTCGTCGGGGCGCTGGTCGTCGTCAACGCGCTGGGGGGAATGGTCCACCCGGTGACGGGACGGCCGTACGCGACGGATGGCGGCTTCGACGTGCCACTCCTCTATCACCAGCCCGACGAGTCACCGGCGCGCCCGACGCCGGAACGGGATGCCGCCGCGATGATGAGCAACACGACGCTCGCCGTCATCGCCACCAACGCGGCGCTGACCAAGCCGCAGCTCATCAAGGTCGCCGACCTCGCCCACGACGGCCTGGCGCGGGCGATCCGCCCGGCCCACGCAATGGGCGACGGCGACACCATCTTCGCCATCGCGCCGCACGAAGGCCAGGTCTCACTCCCCGGCACCACGGGCGCGAACCTGACCGACATGATCGGCGCCGCCGCGGCCGACGCGATGGTCCTGGCGATCCTGGACGCCGCGCGGGAAACGACGGGCGTGCCGGGCTGGCCGTCGGTGGAGGAGGCGCGGGTGGCGATCACGGCTACCGGGTGACACGGCGGCCACGCGTACGAGAGCGACCAGAGTACCGGCAACGGCCGGAGAAGGAGACGGGCAGATGCACGAGCGACAGGCGGGTGCGGTCCTGGACATGGCGCACGACCACGACGGGACGATCGAGAAGTACCGGCGGTACGTGATGACGAGCTTCGTCGCGGCCATCGAGCCGGTGGTCGTCGCCCGTGCCGAGGGGGCGACCATCTGGGACGCGGACGGGACGGAGTACGTCGACTGCTTCGCCGGGATCGCCGTCGCCAATGCCGGCCACCGGCACCCGCGCGTCCTGGCGGCCGTCCGCGAGCAACTCGAACAGGTCGTTCACTCCGCGAGCTACATCTACCACGTGCCGGCGGTGGCCGACTGCGCCGAGCGGCTGGCCCAGATCACGCCGGACGACCTGACCAAGACCTTCTTCGGCAACTCCGGGGCCGAAGGCATCGAGACCGCGATGCGGCTCGCCAAGGCCTACACCGGGCGCCACGAGTTCATCACCCTCACCCACTCGTTCCATGGCCGGACCAGCGCGACCCTCTCGATCACGGGCAACAAGGCGCGCAAGACTCGCGGCGGGCCGTACCTGCCGGGCATCGCCTTCGCGCCCGCCCCCTACGTCTACCGCAACCCGTTCGGCACCGACGACCCGGAGATCGTCGCCGAGCGCTGCGCCGAGATGGTGGAGTGGGCGATCACCTACCAGTCGAGCGGGGACGTCGCGGCCTTCATCGCCGAGCCGGTGATGGGGGAGGGAGGCATCCTGGTGCCACCCGCCTCCTATTTCCCCCGGGTCAAAGAGGTATTGGACCGCCACGGCATCCTGTTCATCGCCGACGAGGTCCAGAGCGGATTCGGCCGCACCGGCAAGCTCTTCGCGGTCGAGCACTTCGGCGTGACGCCGGACATCATGGTCATGGCCAAGGGCATCGCCGACGGCTTCCCGCTCAGTGCCACCATCGCCCGACCGGAGATCGCCGATTCGCTCAAGCCCGGGGAACACCTCTCAACGTTCGGCGGCAACCCAATCTGCTGCGCCGCGGCGATCGCGAACATCGACGTGATGCTCGACGAGCGCCTCCCCGAAGAAGCCGCCCGCAAGGGCGAACGGGTCCTGGCCCAGCTGCGCGAACTCGCGGGGCGCCACGAAGCCATCGGAGATGTCCGTGGGCTCGGACTGATGATCGGCGTCGAGCTGGTCGCCGACCGCGCCACCAAGGAGCCGGCCCCGGCCAAGGCCGCCCGCGTCCGCCAACTCTGCCGGGAAGCCGGCGTCCTGGTCGGCGTCGGCGGCCAGACCGGCAACGTCATCCGCTTCCAACCCCCCCTCGTCATCGACGACGCCGACCTCGACCGGGCGGTATCGACACTCGACGAGGCGTTGGCCACCGTCGCGGCGGAGGGGTAGCC
>JBBJOE010000412.1:0-2576 GCA_037721765.1 Thermomicrobiales bacterium | reverse complement strand
TCGATCTGGGTCTTCGACCACTTCCACACCGTGCCAGAGCCGACGATGGAGACCACCTTCGAGGCCTGGACGATCAGCGCCACGCTGTCGCGCGACACCGAGCGGGTCAACATCGGCCAGATGGTCACCTGCAACGGGTACCGCAATCCCGCCCTGTGGGCCAAGGTCGCCTCGACCGTCGACGTCGCCAGCCACGGCCGCCTCTACGCCGGGATCGGGGCAGGATGGTACGAGCACGAGTGGCGGGCCTACGGCTACGGCTTCCCCGAGGTGCCGGAGCGGATGCGGATGTTCCGCGAGGCCTGCGAGATCATCCACAAGATGTGGACCGAGGACAAGCCGACCTTCTCCGGCAAGCACTACACCATCGACGGCCCGATCAATGAGCCGAAGGGTGTCCGGAAGCCCCATCCGCCCCTCTGGATCGGGGGAGGCGGCGAGAAGGTGACCCTGAAGCTGGTGGCCCAGTGGGGCGACGCCTGCAACATCGGCGGCGACGTCGACATGATCAAGCACAAGCTGGAGGTCCTGAAGGGCCACTGTGACACCGTCGGGCGGGACTACGCCGAGATCACCAAGTCGATGACCTTCAACGTCCACCTGCTCGGCGAGAACGACGACCCCGAGTCGGCGACCGAGAAGGCCCGCGGCAAGATGTCGTTGGCGGAATACGGCAAGGGCATCCACGTCGGCACCACCAAGCAGATCACCGAGATCATCCAACCTTACGTCGATGCGGGGATCGACTACGTGTTGATCTACATCCCCCGCGTCGCCTACGACCACGCGCCGATGGAGCAGTTTGCCACCGAGGTCATTCCCGCCCTCGGCGGGTAATCCCTCCGGATCGACCGTCGACGCCGCGGCGTGCGAGACTCCCGGGAGCGTGGAACCATCTGCATTCCCGGGGGACTCGTCGTGCCGGCGCGCGACCCCTTCGATGCTCTTGCCTGCTCCTCCGGGAACCGACCGGACCCGACCAGCAATCGGGGCCGTGTGACGGGGTGCCCTCGCGATCCCGTCATCGCCGGTGGCGACACGCTTCCCCCACGTCGCGGCCGGTGGCCCTATAGTGGCGGTTCCGGGACCGGCCCCGTTCGGGGAGGATGCCGGGCGACTGGGCGAGGGGGAGGCTCGACCGATGACCGGGCATTCGGACGAGGCCGTCACGGGGAACGGGAGGTCGACGGGATCGTCCGCGGCGTCGGGGTTGGTGGGTCGGGACGCGGCCTTGGCGGACCTGGCGGCGACGCTGGCGGCACCTGGCGTCCGGCTGGTCACCCTGACCGGGCCGGGTGGGGTCGGCAAGACGCGCCTGGCGGTCGCCGCCGCCGACCTCGCGCACCGCTCCGACCGCTTCGAGGACGTGATCGTCGTCGAGTTGGCCGCGGTCGGCGAACCGGGGCAGGTCGCCCCGGCCGTCGCCCGCGCCCTCGCCCTGCGCCCGGCCGGGCCCGCCGGCGAGGCGGTCGAGGCCGCCCTGGCCAACCGCGAGGTCCTGCTCGTCCTCGATAATCTGGAGCACGTCATCTCCGTCGCCCCGTGGCTGGGGCGGGTGCTGGGGCAGGCTCCCGGGTCCGTGATCCTGGCGACGAGCCGGGAGCGACTGCGGTTGGCCGGTGAGCGAGAGGTGGTCGTCTCCCCGCTCGGCCTGCCCGGGCGGGACGTGGCGGTGACGGCCGACGTGGCGTCCGGATCGCCCGCGGTCGAGCTGTTCGTACGCCGGGTGCGGGACCTGGTGCCGGGGTTCGCGGTCACGGCGGAGAATGCCCCGGCCGTGGCGGAGATCTGCCGCCGCCTCGACGGGCTGCCGCTGGCGATCGAACTGGCGGCCCCCTGGGTAGCGAGCATTCCCCCCGATGCCCTCCTGCCCCGCCTGGAGACGCGCGTGCCGCTCCTCATGGGTGGGGCCCGCGACGCTCCCGCCAGGCAACGGACCCTGGGGGACACGATCGCCTGGAGCTATGACCTGCTCGGCCCGGCCGAACGATGGCTGTTCATGGCATTGGGCGTGTTCTCCGGTGGTTTCACCCTGGATGCCCTCGATCGGGTGGTGGCCGGCGTCGCCGCCCCGATCGCCCCGGACGACGTGGCACCGACCCTGGCCGCGCTGGTGGCCAAGAGCCTGGTCCAACGGCCCGAGGCGGGTCGGTACGCCCTGTTGGAGACGGTCCACGCCTTCGCCCTCGGGCGCCTGGAGAGGACCGGGACGGAGATTCCCATCCGGGCGTCGCACGTCGGATGGGTCACCGGATTGAGCGTGGCCGGGGGTCTGGCCCTTGACGGGCCGGACCTGGCCGCCGCCCTCGCGACGCTCGACGCCGAGGTGGGCAACGTCCGCGCCGCGGTGGCTTGGCTCGAGTCGCGGGACGAGCCCGCCGCGGTCGCCCGGATCGTGGCCCCCCTGTACAGGTACTGGACCCTCCGGAGCCTCGTCCCGGACGCCGAGCGGTGGCTGCGGGCGGCGCTCGAGCGACGGGAGCGGCTCCCTGCACCGGTGCTCGCGAGCGCCCTGCGCTCGCGGGCGACCGTGCTCGACGGGTGGGCGGAGGTGGTGACGGTCGCCGCCCTGTACG
>JBBJOE010000411.1:0-2587 GCA_037721765.1 Thermomicrobiales bacterium | reverse complement strand
GACTCGCCCCGGCAGGATCACCTCGCCGGACACCCCATGGGCCCGGATGATCGGCCACAGGTCCGGGTACACCACCGGGTTGTCGGAATGCGGCGCCCCGGCCAGGACGAGGCAAAGCGGCCCCTCGACCTGCAGCCGCGCGATGGCGAACGCCTCGACCAGCACCCCCAGATTCTTGCGGGCGTCGAACCCGCCGCAGTGGAAGACAAAGCGCCCCTCGATCCCGAGCCGCCGTGCCACCGCCCGCGCCGCTTCCCGCTCCGCGTCGTCACGGGCCGGACGGAACTCGGCTCCGGCCGCCTCCGGCGTCACCCGGATCTGATCGGCCGGCATGCCAAGGATCGCCTCGACATCTCGCCGCGCCGATTCTGACGGCACCAGGACCACGCGGGCCCGGCGAACCGTCCGGCGGGCGATCGCGAGCCGGACCCGGGCCGCCCGGGTCGCGCGGTATTCCGGCATCACCAACGGGATCACATCGTGGATGGTCACCACCAGCGGTGGCCCGGCCAGGACCGGCGCCGCGAATGACGGGACATGGGCCACGTCCGCCCCTGCCGCGATCGCCGCCCGCCGGAACCCCGCCACTTCCCAGGCCAGGCGCTCGGCCCGGGCTGGGCGGGCCTCGCCGCCGATTGTCGCCCACCCGGGCCAGAGCACCGTGAGGTCGATGTCCGGCGCGACCTCCCCGATCGCCCTGACCAACGCCTCGACATAGGTCCGGGTGCCCGAGGGGGTCTGGACCAAGGAACTCCCATCAACCGCGACCCGCATCATGCCTCCCGGGTCGCCATGGCCCGTCCGGTGCGATATCGAGATGTGTAGCCACGCCGCGCTTGATCCGCCGTGACCAATCGACGGCGCAGCGGGCCTATGCTATCATTTGGAAAGTATCGCTCCGCGACCCACTGGAGGGGAATCCACCGATGTCCAAGCCATTCGAAGTAACCGACGCCACGTTCCAGCAGGAAGTCCTCCAGTCGGAGACCCCGGTCCTGGTCGATTTCTGGGCCGAGTGGTGTGGTCCCTGCCGCGCCATCGCCCCCATCCTGGCCGAGATCGGCGAGGAGCAGGGCGATCGCCTCAAGATCGCCAAGGTCAACATCGACGACCACCAGCAGTACGCGGCCCAGTTCGGCATCACCAGCATCCCGACCATGATGCTGTTCAAGGGCGGCGAGAAGGTCGACCAAATCATCGGCGCCCTGCCGAAGCGCACCCTCGTCGACCGCATCGAGGCGCACCTGGCCCAGCCCGTCACGTCATAGGATTCCATTTCCCTACCACCCAATCGCCCTGCGCCGAGAGGGCCGTGACCAGATCATGGCCCCCTCGGCGCGTCCCGCTCCCGACGCCCGGAACCGCGGACCGGGTCGTCCCCGCCCCGACCTTGCCCGCCCGGGCGGCGCAAGCCCGAACCGCTACCCCGCCGGGAACGCCCGGTCGGCTGTCGCCTGCCGGGCCCCCACGGTGACCTCGGGCACGCGGGCGGCGAGCCCGACGATCGCCAGGCCGACGACCGTCACGATTCCCAGCGCCAGCCGCAGGCTAGCCAACTCGGCCGTCGCCCCGATCACCGAGGGGCCGATCGAGAACCCGGCGTAGCCGATCGTCATCAGCATCGCGCTGACCTGTCCCGTCCGCCCCGGCACCAGGTCTCCCCCTAACGACAGCGCCACCGGTGCCACCGACGACAGCGCCACCCCTACCAGGATGAACCCGCCCAGGATCAGCGGGGCCCGCTCCGTTCCCAGCGCGACGACGTTTCCCACGGCGGCCAGCGCCCCCGCCACCGTCAGTGTCCGGGCTCGGCCGAGGCGCCGCACGATCAAGGATGTCGTCGCCCGGCCGGTCGCCATCGCCAGGTGGAATACCGCCACCCCCGACGCCCCGACCACCGCCGAGAAGCCCAGGAAGTCTCGCAGGTAGATCGACGACCAGGTCTCCATCGCCCCCTCCCCGAGAAAGGCCAAGCTGACGATGATCGCCAGGGTCATCACCAGCGGGTTCCGCAGCAGGCTTGCCCGACCGGTGCCGCCATCCGCCGCCGGCCGGGGCCGCTCTCGTTCTCCCGCCACCCAGAACAGTGCGGCGACCGCCGCCAGCAGGCAAGCCACGACGACGTAGAGGGACCGGAATGGCAGGCCGGCCGAGATGCCCACCCCGGCGACGATCGCCCCGGTCGCCCCGCCCGCGCTGAACGCCGCGTGGAACAATGACATGATCGGCCGGCCCGTCCGCTGTTCCTGGATTACGGCCGAGGCATTGATCCCCACGTCGTAGATCCCCGAAGCGGTCAGGAAGACCAGGATCGTCGCGACCAGCGCGGCGTAGTTCCCGATCCGCGTCACGGCCAGGAACACGCAGGCCATGCTGAGGGCGCCGCCCGCGATCAGGGCCCGCACTCCGAGCCGGTCCGCGACCCGGCCGGCCGCCAGCATCGCCGGGAACGATGCGATGACGGAGATCGTGATCGCCAGCCCCAGCGGGCCCTCGGAGACGTCCAGCGCCCGGCGAAGGTCCGCCAGCAACACCTGCCAGACCCCGAACATCATCCCGAACGCCCCGAACGCGACGAACAGCATCG
>JBBJOE010000410.1:0-2588 GCA_037721765.1 Thermomicrobiales bacterium | reverse complement strand
GTCAGCATCAGGGCCAGCACGATCGCGGTCGCGAGCGTCGCCAGCGCGACGAACGGGCGATCGGCGGCGCCGATCACCCCGGCGCGGGGAATCGCGGCGCCCGCGCTGCCCACTTGGGACCGGGCCGCCTTGTCCGTGACGACGAGGCCACCGGCGAGGACCGTGAGCGCGACGAGACCCTGGGCCGTCGCCATCGCGACTAGGGAGCGCGACCCGGCGGCGAGCCAGTCGGATTGCCCTGCCGCGACGTGGGCCGCGAAGAGGGCCAGCGCCCCCCAGGCCGCCAGGCGGGCCGGGCGGCGGACGCCGCGGTCCCAGGATGCGGCGAGGGCGAGGGCGACCGCCAGGGTGCCGGCGAGAACGACGATCCCGCCGTGCAGGTCGCCCGCCCGGCCGCCCGGCACCGTGCGCCCGGCGACCGCGACGCCGAGCGGGATGCCGCCCGCGACGACCATCAGCAGGACGGCGACCAGCGTGGCGACGGGGAGGCGAAGCGTCGCGGTCATCGGCGGGGTGTCCCTTCGGGCTCGGTCACCGGGGCGCCCGGTGAGGTGACGGGGAGGGTGAACGGCGGGGCGGGTGTCGGGCTCCAGCGAAGTGTCCTGGGCGTGGGACGGGGGCCGACCAAGCTTCTCCCGCATTCTACCGCGCCGATTCGTCCCGCCGCCCGGCCCGGGGCTCGTCCCCCGGCACGGGGTCACCATCGCCGAAGTCGGGAGTCGGGAGTCGGGAGTCGGGAGTCGGGAGTCGGGAGTCGGCAGGCAAGGGGACGAGGGGACGGCATCGGCCGACCGCCGATCGCTGCCGGGGTCGCTAGGATAGACTCCCCCGGTGCGGCGCGGGGCGAATCCGGGGACGCTGACCGGGGCCGACGGTGAGGGAGACGAGGGAGACATGGCACGACCGGTCGTGATCGGGATCGATTCCAGCACCCAATCGACCAAGGCGATCGCGGTCGAGGTCGCGACCGGCCAGGTGGTCGGGGAGGGCCGGGCACCCCACGCCGGGACGGACACCCAGGACCCGGCGTCGTGGTGGGCTGCCTTGTCCCAAGCCGTGAGCCAGGCGGTCGGGTCCGGTAGTGGACACGGAAACGGCTTGACCGTCGAGGCGATCTCTGTTGGCGGCCAGCAGCACGGCCTGGTGACCCTGGATGCCGGCGGTGAGCCGGTCGTGCCCGCCTCCCTCTGGAACAACGTGGCCGCCGCCCCCGACGCGGAGCGCCTGAACGGCGAGGCCGATTTTGCCGCCGAGGTGGGGACCCGCCTCGTCGCGGCGGTGACGATCGCCAAGGTCGCCCACCTGGCCCGGACCGATCCGGACGCGATGGCCAGTACGGCGGCGATCTGCCTGCCGCACGACTACCTCACCCTTCGCCTGACGGGTGAGTTGACCACCGACCGGGGGGATGCCTCCGGCAGCGGCTGGTGGTCCCCGGCCAGCGGCGAGACCCGGCGCGACCTGCTCGCCCTGGCCTGCGGCGCGGCGGCGGCGGACCGCCTGCGGCTACCGGCGGTGCTGGGGCCGGGCGAGCGGGCCGGGGTGCTCTCGGCCGGGGCGGCGGCCGGCCTCGGCCTGACGGCAGGCATCCCGGTCGCGCCGGGGACGGGCGACAACATGGCCGCCGCGCTGGGCATCGGGGCCGGCCCAGGCGAGTTGGTGATGAGCCTGGGCACCAGCGGCACGGTCTTCATGGTCAGCGAGGAGCCGACGGCCGACCCGACCGGCGAGGTCTGCGGCTTCGCCGACGCCACTGGCCGCTTCCTGCCTCTCGCCTGCATGATCAACTGCACCCGGGCCTTCGACCTGGTCGCGGGCCTGCTCGGCATCGGCCGGGAGGAGGCGCTGGCCCGGGCCGGGGCGGTCGAGCCGGGGGCGGGCGGCCTGCTCCTGCTTCCCTACTTCGGCGGCGAGCGGACCCCGAACCTGCCGGCGGCGACCGGGGACCTCTCCGGCCTCACGGAGGGGACCCTGCGGCCCGACCTGGTGCTGCGGGCGGCTCTGGACGGCGTCGCGGCCGGGATCGACTACTGCCTGGGGGCCCTCGCCCGGGTCGGGGTCGAGGCGACCGATGCGACGCTCGTCGGCGGCGGGTCGGCCAGCCCGGTCTGGCGCCAGGCCATCGCCGACGCGACCGGCCTGCGGATCGCCGTCCGGGGGGGAGGCGAGCACGCCGCCCGGGGCGCCGCGACCCAGGCCGCCGCCCTGATCCTGGACGAGCCGGTCGCCGCCGTGGCCGCCCGCTGGCGGCCAGGAGTCGTGGCCGAGGTGGAGCCCCGTCCGGGTACCCGGGCGGCGTTCCGGCTGGACGAGAGGCGGGTGCTGATCGAGCGAGCACGCGCGGCCGGATAGGGCGACATCCGGGTGATGTGGCGCCGTGGTTGCCTGAAGAAGACGTGATCGATGAGGGCGAATCGTGTCTGGGGGCCGGCGGGTAACGCGGGTCATCGGCGTGGGGACGACCATGTTGAAACGCAAACGCGTCGAGTCGAGCCAACTCAGGTTCGTGGGCTACGACCGTTCGACCGAGACGTTGGAGGTCGAGTTCAACCACGGCGCCATCTACCGCCATGACGAGGTGCCAGAGG
>JBBJOE010000409.1:0-2592 GCA_037721765.1 Thermomicrobiales bacterium | reverse complement strand
ATCGAGGACTACCTGCCCGGCCAGCCGGTCGCCCAGACCATCGCCCGCCTGACGACGGTCGTCGCCATCGGCGGGTTCTTCACTTTGCCGTTCGTCTTTCCGGACGGCCGGTTCGTCCCCCGCTGGATGGTGATCTGGGGCATCTTGAACATCGCCGGAGTCGCCGCCTTCGCGTTCTTCCCGGACTCGGGACCGCGGGGCACCCCCTGGGTCCTCGTGGAAGCGATCGAGACCGGCCTGATGGTGCTGTCGCTCGTCTTCTCGGTCGTCTACCGGTACCGGAAGGTGTCCACGCCCGAGCAGCGACGCCAGACGCGCTGGGTCGCGTTCGGCCTGATGATTGGCCTACCGGGGTTCTTCGCCGGCGACGCCATGATGCGCAACATCGACGCGTCGCCGCTCGGGGTCGCCTGCCTGCTCGGGTTCCTGACCGTGATGCCGATCGCCTCGACCTTGCCGACCGTCACGATCGGGATCGCCATCCTTAATCACCGCCTCTACGACATCGACGTGATCTTGAACCGGACGCTCGTCTGGCTCACCCTGACCGGCGCCGTGACCGTGACCTACATCGGCATGGTGATCGGGGTCGGCGGCCTGATCGGCTCCCGGGACAACCTGGTCCTCTCCCTGGTCACGACCGGACTGGTCGCGGTCGGCTTCCAACCACTCCGCCTCCGGGTCCAACGCCTGGCCGACCGGTTCCTGTTCGGGGACCGCGACGACCCCTACGCGGTGCTGGCCCGCCTCGGCCACCACATCGAGGACTCCCTCGGCCCGGCCGACCTGCTGCCCGCCATCGTCCGGACCACGGCCGAGATGCTGCGGCTGCCCTACGCGGCGCTGTTCCTGGAACGGGGCGGCGGGCCCGTGCTGGTCGCCGCCTCGGGCGTCGCTCCCACGTCCACCTCGACCGTCCGCCTCCCGCTCGTTTACCAGGGTCAGGCCGTCGGGGCTTTGGAAGTGGCCAACCGTGCCCCCGGCGAGGTGTTCGGGCAGGCCGACCGGCGCCTGCTGGGAGACCTGGCCCGCCAGATTGGCGTCGCGGCCCGGACCGTGAGCCTGGCCGACGACGTGCAACGGTCCCGCGAGCTGATCGTCACCAGCCGCGAGGAGGAGCGCCGCCGCCTCCGCCGCGACCTGCACGACGGTCTCGGGGCCCAGTTGGCCGCCCTTGTGATGCAGGCCGGGATCGCCCGGCGCCTCGTCCGCTCGGACCGCGACGCGGCGGAGCGGGAGCTGACCGACTTGCGGGAGGAACTGCGGGCCGCGATCACCGAAGTCCGCCGCCTGGTCCTCGGTCTCCGGCCCCCGGCACTCGACGAACTCGGCCTCGCCGGGGCGCTCCGGGCCCGGCTCGAACGGCTGGACCGGGGCGGGTTGGCGGCGGACGCGGCGGCACCCCGGGTCCGCTTCGCGGCCGACGACCCCCTGGCTCCCCTCAGTGCCGCCGCCGAGGTCGCCGCCTACCGCATCGTCGAGGAAGCGGTGACCAACGCCGTCAAGCACGCCGCGGCCAGGTCGATATCGGTCGATCTCCGGTGTGACACCGCTGCCCTCATGATCTCGGTCAGCGATGACGGGGTCGGCATCGCCCCGCCGGTCGACGGCTCTGGGATAGGCCTCCACTCGATCCGGGAGCGGGCCACCGAATTGGGCGGGACCTGCGCCATCGGGGCGGGGCCGGACGGCCGGGGGACGCTGGTCCGGGTCAGGTTGCCGGTCGCCCCAGCAACGGGAGGGGGAGCCGGGTGAAACCACTCCGCATCCTGATCGTCGAGGACCATCCCCTCTTTCGGAAGGGACTACGGACCCTGCTGACCGGGGTGGAGGGATTTGAGGTGGCGGGCGAGGCGGGTGACGGCGAAACGGCCGTCTCGGCCGCCCTCGACCTGGGGCCGGACATCGTGCTGATGGATCTCCAACTCCCCGGTCGGAGCGGGATCAGCGCCATCCGCGAGATCGTCGCGGCCAGCCCGGCGACCCGCATCCTGGTCGTCACCCTGTTCGAGGACGACGATTCCGTCTTCGCCGCCCTCCGGGCCGGGGCGCGGGGCTACATCCTGAAAGACACCGACGAGGCGGAAATGATCGGCGCGATCCGCTCGGTCGCGACCGGCCAGTCCCTCTTCAGCGCAGCCGTCGCCGACCGGGTGCTGGGGTTCTTCGCCGCCGTCCGGCCCGAGGCGCCGCGCGTCTTTCCGTCGCTGACGGAACGGGAGCGCGACATCCTCCGCCTTCTGGCCCGGGGCCAGACCAACGCGGCCATCGCCGCCGAACTGCACCTGAGCCCGAAGACGATCGCCAACAACGTCAGCACGGTCTTCGCCAAGCTCCAGGTCGCCGACCGGTCCGGAGCGATCGTCCGCGCCCACGAGGCGGGGTTCACCGCGTGAACAAACGGAAGACGGAAAAGGAGAGCCGGCAGTTGGCAGTGAGGCGGGAATAGGGACTTGTCTATGGGCTGGCGGGTTGGACCCGCTCGCTTCCCGGCAGGGGGTCCCGGGGGCACTCACCGGCACGGGACGGCTCGGGTCGGGGGCGGCGGCGATCGGCAGGCGGAGGATGAAGGTCGCCCCGTGGCCGGGTTCG
>JBBJOE010000408.1:0-2592 GCA_037721765.1 Thermomicrobiales bacterium | reverse complement strand
CGAAGGGAAAAGCGATCAGCTCGGCCCGGCGCAGGTCGCGCTGGCTGACGGTCTCGATGTCGGCGTAGAAGACGGGCGCCCCGCCGAGGGTGTAGGTCAGGTCGGGCTGGTCGATCATCGCGGCCCGGAACGGCTCCACCTGGCGCTGGGCATCCTCGGGCGGCTCGTCGAGCCCGACGAGGGCGTAGGTAAGCCGCCCGCCGCGGGCGATCAGGCCCGGATCCTCGGAGGGCAGCAAGACGTCGGTGACGAGGGGCAGGTCGCGCACGCCCGCGAGCGACGCTTCGACCTGGTCGAGGAAGCGGGGGTCGTCACCCCGCAGGGTCTCACTCTGGTAGAGGACGACCATCTGGGACGGGGCGAGCCCGATGTCGCGCTCCAGGGCGGCGCGGGCCCGGGCCGACTCGATCTCCGGGGAGGAGAAACCGCCGACCTTCAAGACATCGTCGATGTTCAAGATCGCCGGGACCGCCGCCACCAGCAGCAGGGCCCAGGCCCCGACGATGAACCACCGCCGTCGATAGGCGAACCGCCCGATCCCCGCGAACACGGCCGTCCCGTTCTCCCTCTCGAACTCCGACCGATCGCGCCCGGCACATCCCGGGGGCGGCCCGTCCAATGGCACCAGTGTGAACGGTGGCGCGGATGGCGACGGAGAACCGGACTACGGTGCCGTGGTCCCCCCGGCGTCGATGCCCAAGAAGGCGCCAGACGCGTCCCGCCGCACGCGTCGCGTCCCGGTCACGGCGTCGATGTTCAACGGGCCATGAATGTGCGGGAAGACCGATCTCGGGTCCTCGATCGTGACCGGTGAGGTCAGCCTCTCCGGATCAAGCGCGAGGACGAGAAAAGGCCGGGGGTCGTCGGTATAGAACCGGTTGGCGGCCGCGACCAGTTCCGCGTCCCCGATCGTGCAGTGAATGAACCCCTCCCCAGCGAAGGCTTCGGGGAGGTAGGTATCCCCGGTCGTGGCCTCCCAGACGGGCGCGGGGACGAGGTGGAGATAGGAGACGTCGGATCCCCCGGTCTGCCCGGTGGCGTCGCTCACGACTGGTCCGCCAGTGGGTCCGTCTCGACCCGTGCCAGATCCTCCGATGGGTCGGTGAGCTGGTCGCCCGATCCCCGGTCCATCGCCTGCTCGGCCAACGGGCTATTGCCGCCCGGCCCGTCCGCGATCGGCGCCATCGGCTTGCCCGGCACCGCCGTGCGCGGCGAATGGGGCACCTGCGTCCCGTCCGGCGCCCCGCCAAGACCAGACGAGATGACGGGCGACGCGGCGGCGGACGGGTCGGCCACCCCGGCCATGCCCGTGTCCTCGGCAACGTGGTCGGCGTCCTCGATCGGGTCTACCCCGTTCCGGTGTGGCTGTCCCCCGCCCATGGCGCCTCACTCCCATCCGCCACCCTGAATCGGGCGACACTTCGACCTCGCGGCCGCGCTCGTCTGGCCTTTGACCGGACGTGCATGGGACATGCCAACGGCACCATGGTGAGAACGCACGAGTCGAGACTGGTGGCGTTCATTGATGCGGGACGCCACGGGGATGGATTCGCTGTTCCACTCCGTGAAAAAACTGATCAGGGTCGGTTCTGCGACACCGGGGCTGTAAACGTCTGACCGGCGTCGCCACTATGCCCGTACGTTACCGACGCCACCGCGTTACTTATTCGTTTCGACCATGTGTGTCATCGCCTTGTCTTGCTCGGCTTCTCCAGACAACGCGAGACGCCACCCACCGACCAGCATCACCGCTCCCCAGAGGAGAAATCCGAGATCCCACCACTTCCACTGGTCCGGAGCCACCGTCTCGTTGACATGGTGGATCGTCAGGATGTGATGATCCACCGTTCCTTCGACCAGGTTGAACGAACCCCATCCCATCAGGATCAGTCCGACGATCAATCTCGTAGACCATGGGGTATGAGGGAGCCGGCCAGCTTTCCACAGTAGGGCCAATCCGGCCACCACCGCTAGGTACGTGAATGCGTGAAAGAGGCCATCCCAGAGGGCATTGACCTCGAGACCAGCGACGGTCGTCGCCGGATAGTCGCCTTGACTCGTCAGCATATGGTGCCATTGCAGAATTTGGTGGAGAATGATTCCGTCGAAGAATCCGCCCAATCCAATCCCGAGCAAGATCCCCGCACGTGTTTCCAGCGTTCGCCGTTGTGTGAAGTCCAATGTCAGCCCCATCCGGTCAACGAGCAGCCAGGGCGTAAAAGGAGCACATCGCATGACGCTATCCAACGTTCGTTGGCACGGCCCGATCACCCCTGGTCGTCATGGGCGAGAGGAAGGGTGGGCACGCCAAGCATTCCGCCCGGGGTTCGGTAGACATCGATACGGGTGACGCCCACACGACGTTCGGACCGACCGTGTGACCCTTGCCGAGTACACTCATTTGTCACGGCCCGTCTCGATGTCCTTCGATCGATCTCTTGATCTCTGGGGCGACGATCGGGCACTGATGTGGTGCCATCATCGGTCGAGACCGATCCGCGATGCGGTGTCGGCGAACACGGAGGGCAAATTCGACGTGCACGATCGTGACGAGATCCGCTTGACCACGTTGGCGAGGGCCGCTGGCTGAGC
>JBBJOE010000407.1:0-2617 GCA_037721765.1 Thermomicrobiales bacterium | reverse complement strand
GAGATCGCGGCGACAGCGGAGATCGCGGCGACAGCGGAGATCGCGGCGACAGCGGAGATCGCGGCGACAGCGGAGATCGCGGCGACAGCGGCGCCGGACCGGTGGCCACACCGGACCACTCCGCACGACCCTCGCGGCCCGGACGCACCGACCAGCGGATCCGGGGCATCACGGCGCTGGCCCGGGTCTCGCTCGGGGACCGGGGCCTGCGGGACTACCAACTCGCCCCGGCCCGGGCGATCCTCGACAGCGTCGCGGGAGGCCGGGGAGAGCATTTCGCCGTCGTCTTCAGCCGGCAGGCGGGCAAGGACGAACTGCTGGCCCAACTGGTCGCCGTGATCCTGCTCCGGCACCGGATCAGCGGCGGCTCGGTGGTGATGGGCGCCCCGACTTTCCGGCCCCAGGCCGCCCTCAGCCGGGACCGGCTGCTGGACCGGCTGGGGTGGTTGGTCGGGCGACACGGGGGCGTCCGCTCGCGGGATGGGTACCAGGTGCAGGTGGGAAGGGCCTCGGCCCGATTCCTCAGCGCCGCCCCGACCGCGAATGTCCGGGGCCAGACGGCCTCGCTCCTGCTGGTCGCCAACGAGGCCCAGGACATCGACCCGGCCGTCTGGGACGCCGTCTTCGACCCGATGGCGGCCAGCACGAATGCCACGACCCTCTATATGGGGACGGTCTGGGATCACCACGGACTGCTCCACCGCCAGATGACCCACCTCGGCGAGGTGCAGGCGGCCGGGGGCGGGACGAGGGTGTTCCGCGTCCCGTGGCAGGTCGTCGCGGCGGAACTCCCCGCCTACGGCGACCGGGTCCGGGCCCGGATCGCCCAGCTCGGCGCCGACCACCCCTTCATCCGTACGGAATATTGCCTGGAACCGCTCGCCGGGGACGGCGGCCTGTTCCCGGCCCACCGGATCGCCCACCTGCGCGGCACGCACCCGCGCCAGCGCGCGGCGACGCCGGGGAGGCGCTATGCCCTGTTGCTCGATGTCGCCGGGGAGGAGGAGGACCCGCGGGCGGCCGAGGTGGCGGCGGGGGGCACCGGTCGCCGCGACAGCACCGCCCTGACCGTGGTCGAGGTGGTGCCCGGCGACGATTTCCCCGCCGCGGACGGGGCGGGGGCGACCGGGCTGCCGGTCTACCGCGTGGTGGACCGGAGGATCTGGACCGGGGTCCGGCACGTGGACCTGCACGCCGAACTCGTCGATCTGGCCCGGCACGTCTGGCGGGCGTCGGCCGTGGTGGTCGATGCCACCGGGGTCGGGGCGGGGTTGGCCAGCTTCCTGGCCGACAGCCTGGGGCGCGGTGGCCGGGCGACCGGGCCGCGCATCCCGGTCCACAAGTTCACCTTCTCCGGGCGGTCGAAGAGCGACCTCGGCTGGGAGTTCGTCGCCCTGATCGACGCCGGACGGTTCAAGGACTACGCCGACGACGGCGCCTCCGGCCAAGACCCGCTCACCCGCCTGTTCTACGAGCAACTCGCCGCGACCACGTTCACGACCCTGCCGGGGCCGGGCCGCCTGCTGCGGTGGGAGGTCCCCACCGGGCGAGGCCACGACGACCTCGTGATCAGCGCCGCCCTGGCCGCGACCCTGGACACGATCGACTGGCGTCCCCGCCGGGCGATCGGCTTGGCCGGGGCGGGCCTGACTCCCGTCCGCTGACGCGTCCGACTCCCACCTCACGTCTTCCGTCTTCCGTCTTCCGTCTTCCGACCAAGCGTCCCCGGCGTCCCCGGGCACCCGAAAGGATGCGTCCCGATGTCCACGACGAGACCGACCTCCCCCACGTCACCCATGCCGCTTGCCACGGCGGACCCGGCGGTCGTCGGCCCGGTCGCGCCCCCCGCGACCGGGCCCGGCGACCCCGTCTCGACCCCGGTCGTCGCGCCGGTCCCAGGCGGCGAGGGGGCCGCCGTCCCTGTCCCCGCCACGCCCGCCGGGCCGCTGTCGGCGGACGATCTGGCCGCCGTCCGGACGGTGGTGCTGGCGGCCCACCCGGACACCGTCCCCGAACTGGTCGGGGGCGACTCGGTGGCGGCGCTACTGGCGAGCGTCGGCCCGGCCCGGGAGGCCTTCGCCCGCGTCGTCGCCACCGTCCGGGACCCGGCCGCCGCCGGAGCGGCCCAGGCAGCCATGGGCCCCACCGTCCCGTCACGTCCAGCCGTCGTCCCCGCCGTCCCGGCGGGCAGCTCGCCCGCCCTGGCGATCGACCCGGACCTTATTCCCCCCGCCGAGAAGATCGGGCGCGGCCTCCCCCGCCGCTAGGCGTCAGGGGTCAGGCGTCAGGGTGCCTCACGCCTGACCCCTCTCGTCCTCCCATCTCCGGTGTCCCGCCTTCCACCCCCCGCCTTCCTCCCCCCGTCTTCCGTCTTCCGTCTACCGACTGGAGTCCCACGCCATGGCCATGACCAAAGTCGAAGCCGCGAAGCTCACCCAGGACATGCTCCTGCGAGGTGTCACCGAGACCATCGTCAAGGAGTCCCGCCTCCTCCAACTCCTCCCCTTCACGGAAGTGACCGGCACCGCCGTCACCTACAACCGCGAACTGACCATGCCCGCCGTCACCTTCTACGACGTCGGCGACACCTGGACCGAGGCGACCCCGACCTTCACCC
>JBBJOE010000406.1:0-2623 GCA_037721765.1 Thermomicrobiales bacterium | reverse complement strand
GGCCGCTTCGAGATGGCCAACAAGGGGACGATCTTCCTCGACGAGGTCGGGGAGATGAGCCTGGCGACGCAGAAGAAGCTGTTGCGGGTGTTGCAGGAGCGGGAGTTCGAGCGGGTCGGCGGGTCGGTCCTGGTCAAGGTCGACACCCGGGTGATCAGCGCCACGAACAAGATCCTGCCGCAGGAGGTGGCCGACGGCCGGTTCCGGGAGGACCTGTTCTACCGGCTGAACGTGATCGCCTTCCACCTGCCACCCCTGCGGGACCGGGGCGACGACATCCCGCTGCTGGTCGAGTATTTCCTCCAGAAGCACCGCTACACGGCCGGTTCGTCACCGTCGCGGATCAGCCAGGACGCGATGACGGCGATGATGGGGTTCGATTGGCCGGGCAACGTCCGTCAGTTGGAGAACATGATCGAACGGGCCACGGTGCTGTCGCAGGGCGGCGTGATCACCGAGGAGCACCTCGACTTCACGGGCGCGGACAACAGGCGGTTCGTCGATATCGGCCAGCGCGTTCGCCAGGGGACCTCGCTGACCGACCTGCTCGCCGATGTCGAGGAGCAGGCCTTGAACCAGGCGCTCTCCCAGACGGACGGTGACCGCCAGGCGGCGGCGTCCTTGCTCGGGATCACGACGAAGCAATTCCAGGACCGGTACGCAAAGGTGAGCTAGGACCGGAACAGCCCGGTATGTCCCAGGCACTCCGCGGCGAGCACGTAGATAGGGGCGCCGCTTGCCGCGCCCGGTTGCCAACACGTATGTTTGAAGCGAATATGCCGTACCATTGAAGGGCGCGGCACGCAGCGTCCCTAGGAATGTGTGTTAGGTCACGGGTACGGCAGGCTGATCCGGGTCAGCGGTGCCAGTTGACGTGACGAGTTCCTCAGTCGATCCGGACCCGGCCGGGATCGCGTCGGGGATGAAGGGGAGGGCGCGGACGCGGTCGGCGGCCTGCTGGTAGTAGCCCTTGATCTGGCCGGCGTCGGGCTTGTGGCCGAAGCGGTAGTAGAAGTCGGCGCCCCGCCCGGCGGCGAGGGTGCCGGCGTAGGCGACGGCGACCTTGGGGACCGTGCCGGCGGCGAAGGGAACGAACGCGGCGATCTCGCGGGCGACGGTCCGCCAGGCGAGGCCGGCGCCGACGACGGGAACCATCTCGCGGATGATCCCGAACTGGTCGTCGAGGGAGCGGCCGTGGATGGCGGCGACCTTATAGAGCAGCATCACCTGGTTCTTGGTCAGGACCAAGAAGTCGGCACTGGCGGCCACGAGGCCGCCGACGAACGGGATCACGGCCGGGATGTTGGAGACCAGGGCGAACTGGGCGTTGGCCTTGGCGGCCTCGTCGATGGTGGCCTTGGCGGCCGAGGGGCGGAAGGCGGGGAAGGCGCGGCCGAAGGCCGGGGCGCGGTCCGGCAGCCGCTGCATGACCTTGAGGCGCAATTCTTCCAGGGCGCGCTGGTCACCCGCGCTGGCGCCCTCGAACCGGAAGACGGGGCCGTTGTCGGCCCGCTCGCCCATCCGTTCCCGGACGCGATCCGTCGCGCCGGTGCCGGCCGGGTCGTGGACCACGGCGGCGTCGAACAGGCCGAGGTCGCGCGGCAGGTCGTCCGCGGCGTGGGTGGCCACGGTGCCGGCACGAATCTGCCCGGTCAGGCTCGGGCCGAGGCCGGTGGCGGCCTCGGCGTCCGGGCCGACGACCAGGAGGCGAGGGACCCGCTCGGCCTCGCGCTTGATGTCGTCGAAGCTCATCTCCCGGAGGATCGAGACCAGGCTCCGGACCGTGCCGAAGACCGCCATCGGACCGCCCGCGCTCTTTACCCGCGCCATACTGGAGCCTCACCTTCCGACCACCGACCACGCCGGATCGCCGCACCACGATGGTGAGCGGTCACTGTCGAGTCCTCGTTGGTCCAGGCCATGCACGCCGCTTGCCAGCGACGCGTGAGACCGGGGCGCGGGTAGCCGTAGGAAGAGGCCGCCGGGCGCGAGGCAGGACCCGATTCCGGGGACGGACCTTCGCCGGCCGCCCCGGACCTCGTCAGGCGTCCGGGGCGGAGAAGGTCGCCATCGCGGCGACGAGTTCCCGGACCGAATCCGCGGACTTCGCCAGGGCGGCCCGCTCGGCGTCGGTGAGGGTGACCTCGATGATCCGGCCCATGCCGGCGGCGCCGAGGGTGACCGGGACGCCGACGAAGACGCCGTCGATGCCGTATTCGCCCCGGAGCAGGACGCTGCACGGGAGGACGCGCTTCTTGTCGAGCAAGATGGCATCGACCATCTCGACCACCGAGACGCCGGGGGCGTAGTAGGCGGAGCCGGTCTTGAGCAGGCCGACGATCTCGGCGCCGCCGTTGGCCGTCCTCTCCTCCAGGGCCCGGACCCGCTCGGCGGCGAGCAGTTCGGTGATGGGGATGCCGGCGACGGTACTGTACCGGGAGAGGGGCACCATGGTGTCGCCGTGGCCACCGAGGACGAAGGCCGAGACGTCCTCGACCGAAACGTCGAGTTCCATGGCGATGAAGGTCTTGAACCGGGCCGCGTCGAGGACCCCGGCCATGCCGATGACGCGCTCGCGGGGGAAGCCGGCGACGTCGAACGCGGCGTGGCACATGGCGTCGAG
>JBBJOE010000405.1:0-2635 GCA_037721765.1 Thermomicrobiales bacterium | reverse complement strand
CGGTGACCGCTTGTGTATGAGAATACAGAACAGATGAGCGATTGTCGATCACCTAGTGGTCAACATGGGGGTGCCAATTCCGCACATGGGAAGGATACGAAGGCGCGCACGGGACCGTTGGTCACACACCAAGGTAGGGCAGCCGCTTGCTGCGCCCGGTGGCCAAATGCCATGTCCGAATCGGAACGGGCGTAGGTCGTCGAGGGCGCAGCAAGCGGCGCCCCTACGTCATTTTGGCGGATTAGGCGAATTGGGATGTCGGGTGAGGTGATGGGCGACGGGGATGCGGGAGGGCGACGATTGATGTGACGTGGGGCGATCAATGGTATATCGGTTCGCCACACGCAGACGTTGTGGTCGGCCACGACAGGAGGACACAAGATCCTCCCCTACGATTACGTGGGTTTCTTGAGCATGTGTGTTATCCCAAGATGTAGCGATGGTCGCGCGTCGATCTTCAGGACGAAGTGTAGGTCCTTTCATCGTCAATCCCCATCGGCCGCAATGACCGGAGCGGGCATGGGGTGGTCCCTTCCCGCGGTTCCGGCCAAGCGTCTCCCCCCGTCCTCCCCGACTCCGCCGTGCTATCCTTCGCGCCCACCTGACGCCCGACGTATCCCAACCCGAGCGGGCCGGTCCGGCCGAGGAGCCCGATGCGCCTCTATGTCGAGCTGGCCCGGCGCGAGGCCCAGCGCCACCTCGCCTACCGGATGGCGACCGTCGCCGGGCTGTTCACCAACGCCGTCTTCGGGATCATCTTCAGCACCGTCTTCTTGGCCCTCTATGAGGACCGGCGGCAGAACGAGGCAGTAGCAGGGTTCACCCTCACCGACACGCTGACGTATGTCTGGCTGGCCCAGGCCATGTTGATGGTGATCGCGGTCTGGGGTACCTGGGACATCGCCCAGGGCGTCCGCTCCGGCGACATCGTCGCGGACCTCTCGAAGCCCTTCAACTTCTTCTTCTATTGGCTCAGCCGCGACCTCGGCCGGGCCGCTTGCCAGGCTCTCGTCCGGTTCGTCCCGACGCTGGCCATCGGCGCACTCCTCTACGACCTCGGCCTCTCGACCGACCCGGTGCGCTGGGGCCTGTTCACGCTTTCCCTGACCCTGGCGACCCTGGTCAGCTTCGCGATCCGGTTCAGCCTGAACTTGGTCGCCTTCTGGACGATCGACATCCAGGGGGTCCGCTACCTCCAACTCAGCGTCATCAACTTACTATCGGGCCTCCTGATCCCCCTTGCCTTCTTTCCCGGCCCCCTACGCGCGGTCGCCGAGGTGCTGCCGTTCCGGGCCATGGTGATGACGCCGGTCGACATCGCCCTCGGCCGGGGGGCCGCCGTCCCGGCCCTCGCCCTCCAGGCTGGCTGGGCGATGGTGATGGGCGGTGTCGCCATGGCCACGCTGGGTCTGGCGACGCGCAAACTCGTCGTCCAGGGAGGATAGCGATGACGTCCACCGCCAGTCGCCTCGTCGCTGCCCTGCCCGGCGACCTCGGGCACGAGGTCCGCCTCTACCGGCGCCTCGCGGGCGCCCAGGTCCGCGGTCAGATGCAGTACAGGGCCTCATTCTGGATGCAACTCACCGGCGTCGCGATCGTCTACACCGTCGAGTTCGCCTCGGTCCTCTTCTACTTCCTCCACTTCGAGACCATCGGCGGCTGGGGCCCCGGCGAGGTGGCCCTGCTCTACGGGCTCAGTTCGGTCTCGTTCGGCATCGCCCACACCGTCGGCGGCGGGTTTGCCGTGTTTAGCCAGATGATCGTCCGGGGCGACTTCGACCGCCTCCTGGTTCGCCCCCTGTCGGCCTTCGTCCAGGTCCTGGCGGCAGATATCCAACTGCGCCGCCTCGGTTCGATCATCCAGGGCGTCGTCGCGCTGGGGATCGGCCTGGCCTTCGCCGATGTCTCGTGGTCACCGGGGATGGCGCTCTGGCTGCCGGTCACCGTCCTCTCGGCGGCGACGGTGTTCACCGCCCTGTTCTCGCTGGAGGCGACCCTCTGCTTCTGGACGACCCAGGGCACCGAGATCGTCAACGCCTTCACCTATGGGGGTTCCAACATGACCAACTACCCCATCCACATCTACGACCGTTGGGTGCGCCGGTTCCTCGTCTTCGTGCTGCCCCTGGCCCTGGTGATCTACGTGCCGGTCGTCGCCCTGCTCGGCCGCCCGGTCCCGCTCGGCCTGCCGGGGTGGATGGCCTGGTCGGCGCCGCTGGCCGCACTCGCCTTCGCGACCGTGGCCGGCCTGGCGTGGCGAGTCGGCGTCCGCCACTACCGGAGCACCGGCACATGATGGCCCCAGCACTGGACGACCATCCCGGCGATGCGACCCCGCCGATCATCCGGGTCGAGGGATTGGGCAAGACCTTCCACGTCGCCCGCCGGCGCCGGGGCGTATTTGGTAGCCTGCGCGGCTTGGCCGGCGGGTCCGGCGAGGCGGTCACCGCCGTCGCGGGGGTCAGCTTCTCGGTCCGGCCCGGGGAGATGGTCGGCTATATCGGTCCGAACGGGGCCGGCAAATCGACCACGATCAAGATGCTGACCGGCATCCTCAACCCCAGCGCCGGGACGGCGACGGTCGATGGCCTGGTGCCGTGGCGGCAGCGGAAGGCCCTCGCCCACCGGATCGGCG
>JBBJOE010000404.1:0-2636 GCA_037721765.1 Thermomicrobiales bacterium | reverse complement strand
CCCTGATCACCGGGATGGACGGACCGCACTGTCCGCGGGGGTTCATCGCGTCGTCGCGCGGCGCGTTCGGTACCCACGTGGAGCGGCCGATCGGCCTCGGGAATCGGGTCGGATCGCCGCCGGACCGCGGGCGTGCATGCCCGTGGTGACCATGGCGGTGACCACGCACCTGGCCGGCCGGGCCAATATCCAGGAGAGCGAAGCGTATACGGCGACCATCGTCGAGTCGTCCCTGGACGGTATCGTGACGATCGACGACCTGGGCCGTATCATCGAGTTCAACCCGGCGGCCGAGCGGATGTTCGGCCACGCCCGCGCCGGCGTGCTCGGCAAGGATCTGACCGAGACGATCATTCCCCCCGCTCTCCACGACCAACACCGGCACGGCCTCGCGCACACCGTGGCCACCGGCGACGGCCCGCTGCTCAACCGGAGGGTCGAGGTGATGGCCCTCCGCGCCGACGGGAGCGAGTTCCCGGTCGAGTTGGCCATCGTCCCGATCCGGCTGGGCGGCCGGTGCTGCTTCACCGGGTTCCTGCGTGATCTCACCGAGCACAAGGCGGCCGAAGGGGCGCTGCGGGCGGCCGAGGACCGGTACCGGACTCTCGTCGAGCAGGTGCCGGGCGTCATCTACGTCGAGGCCGTCGAGGGCGCGGTCAACCCGTACATGAGTCCCCAGGTCGAGGCCCTGATCGGCTTCACCCCCGCCGAGATCCAGGCCACCCCCGGGTTGTGGCGGGGCCGTGTCCACCCCGATGACCAGGCGCGGGTCGCGGCCGAGCTCCGGCGCACCGACGAGACCGGTGATCCGTACCGGATGGAGTACCGGGCATTGACGCGCGACGGCCGGGTCGTCTGGCTCCGCAACGAGGCGGTGCTCGTCCGCGACGCGGCCAACGCGAGCCTCTTTTGGCACGGCCTGATCACGGACATCACCGACCGGAAGATGCTGGAGGAACGGCTCGCCCACCAGGCGTTCCACGACCCGCTGACGGGGCTCCCCAACCGTGCCCTGTTCTTCGACCGGCTCGAACATGCCCTGGCCCGGTCCGCCCGCGCTCGGACATCTGTCGCGGTCCTCTTCCTCGACCTGGACAGTTTCAAGGTCGTCAACGACACCCTGGGCCACGCGGCGGGGGATCGGCTGCTGGTCGCGGTGGCGACCCGGCTGGCGGAAACGCTGCGACCGGGCGACACCCTGGCGCGGCTCGGGGGCGACGAGTTCACGATCCTCCTGGAGGACCTCTCGGGCGTCGAGGCCGCCCATCCCATCAGCGAGCGTGTCGCGTCGGATCTGCGAGCGCCTTTTCAGCTCTGTGGCCGCGAGGTCCTGATCACCGCCAGCGTGGGCCTCGCCACGCTGACCGCCGAGACACGCATCGACGATCTCGTGCGCCTGGCCGACCTCGCGATGTACGAGGCCAAGGCCCGGGGCAAGGACCGTGTCGCGGTTTTCGACGTCGGGATGGATGTCCGCGCCTGGCAACGTCTGGATCAAGAGGCGGAGTTGAGGCGGGCGATCGCCGACGGGCAGTTGTGCATTCACTATCAGCCCCTGGTCGCCCTCACGGACGGACAGATCACCGGGGTCGAGGCGCTCGTCCGCTGGGAACACCCGGAGCGGGGGCTCGTGTCGCCGGCCGAGTTCTTGCCGATGGCCGAGGAGACGGGGCTGATCGTGCCATTGAGCCGGTGGGTCCTCGAAACGGCCTGCGCCCGCGCGCGGTCGTGGCAGCGGGAGTTTCCGTCCGAACCACGGCTCGGCATCTCCGTCAACTTCTCCGGGTGCCAGTTCCGGGACCCGGGCTTGGTCGGGGATGTCGAACGGGCGCTGGCGCGGAGTGGGCTCGCGGCCTCCGACCTCACGCTCGAGGTCACGGAGACCCCCGCGCTGGAGGATAAGGTCGAGACGAAGGCCGCGTTGCGGGGGCTGAAGGCGCTCGGCGTCCGGCTCGCCATCGACGATTTCGGAGAGGGATGCGCGGGATTGGGGTCCCTGCGCCGGTGTCCGATCGACGAGATCAAGATCGATCGCGCCTACGTGGACGGGCTCGGCCGGAGTCCGGCGGAGGCGGCGCTGGTGCGGGCCGTGGTCGTCTATGCCCAGGCGCTCGGGATCGTGGTCACGGCCGAGGGGATCGAGACGGCAGGGCAACTCGCGGCGGTCCGCGCGCTCGGCTGCGTCCGGGGCCAGGGGTTCTACTTCGCCCGACCGATGACTGCCGAGGAAATGACGGTCCTGCTCGGGGAGAAGCCCGAGTGGCGGGCGTTCGCCGGGAGTGATGGGCCGCTCGCGGTCAGCGATGGGCCGCTCCCGGCGGGCGGTCCCCATCACTGACCCCGTGGAGGCCGTCCCCGCGCCGGGCGCGCCGACCCGAGGAACTGGCCAGTCCGGGCGATCCGGGAGGCCCGTGACGCCGGGTCCTCGGGTACGGCCAATCATCTTCCTGGCGGGAGCGGCTATGAGCTATATGCCGACGACCTGGATCCCGCTGGTCTCCTGTCCGGCCCAGGCGGCAGTTTCACAGACCCAATCGATCAGGACCCGCTGGTCCGTGCGGAAGGCGAAGTTCACGCCGCGGTGGTTCTGGTTCAGCCCGAACGAGGTCACGCCGACGATCGTGTTGGTGGTGGCG
>JBBJOE010000078.1:0-10210 GCA_037721765.1 Thermomicrobiales bacterium | reverse complement strand
CCGTTGGCGGAGTATATCCCCGCTCCCGCGATCTGTCGTCACGGTGACCGGCATCCCGGCGTCCAACCACTCGGGTCGCACGGTCTCTCCATCCGATCGGCTGGTGTCGGACGCCTGAAGGTCCACGTCTTCCGATCGCCACGCCGCGTCGATGATGAGATATTTTGGGATATGTCGTTTTGAGTGGACGGCGCGTGGGAACGGGATCGCCGTCTGTGCCCTGCTAGACTGGCCGAGTACGTCGCTGGCCCGGGACCGCCGGGCCGGGGACCGCGGCGGGGCACCAGGGAGGGCAGGTGGCTGGCCAGGCGGTCGAGGTCGAAGCCGGGCGGACCGAAGTCGCGTCGCCGGCACCCGAGCACGACCAGATATCCCGCGACCGGCTCCGTCCCGTCCCGGCCGCCCCGGCCGGAATTGTCCCCGCACCCATCGCACCGGCGACCCTACCCGCCTCGCGGGGCGGCATCTTCTCCTCGCTCGGCCGGTATCCCACGTACCGGCGACTCTGGTTCGGGTCGATGGCCGCCTCGCTCGGGCAGTGGATGCAGCAGGTCGCGCTCGGCTGGCTCGCTCTCTCCCTGACCGACTCGCCCGCCTTCGTCGGCACGGTCGGCTTCGCCGCCGGGTTGCCGTTCCTGGTCATCGCCATCCCCGTCGGGGTGGTGATCGACCGCTTCGACCGTCGCCACGTCCTGCTCGTTTGTCAGGCCCTGGCGGCCCTCGTCGCCCTGGTCGCCTCGGCCGTCGTCATCACCGGTATCGTCGAACCCTGGCACCTGCTGGTGATCGCCTTCGTCACCGGCTCACTCCAGGCCACGATGCTGCCGACCCAGCAGTCGCTCGTCCCCTCCCTCGTCGAGCGCGAGGACCTCACCAACGCGATCGGCACCAACAGCGCGGGCCAGAACCTGACCCGCGTCGTCGGGCCCAGCATCACCGGGGTGGTCATTGGCCTGGCCGGGGTCGGCGCCGCCTTCGTCCTCCAGGCCATCACCCTGGTCCTCGCCTTCGCCCTGGTCTGGACCGTCACCATCCCCGCCCGCGTGCCACGCTCGGCCGCATCCCCGAAGGGGGTCTTCGAGGGGGTCCGCCTGATCCGCCGCCGGGCCGACCTGCGCGCCCTCTTCCTCCTGGCCGCGATCCCGACCTTCTTCGTCTTCCCCTACATCCAGTTCCTGACCGTCTACGCCCGCGACATCCTAGAAATCGGCCCGGGCGGACTCGGCATCCTGCTGGCCTGCTCGGGATCGGGCGCCGTGGTCGGCTCGCTGCTCGTCGCCGCCCGCCGCCAGATGACGGCCCCCGGCGCCGGGCGGCCCCTGGCGGTGATGACCGTCGCCTACGGCCTGGTCGTCGCCGGTTTCGCGGTCTCCCCGACCGTGCTCCTTTCGTTCCCGCTGCTCTTCCTGGCCGGGATGCTCGGCGCCGGATACATGAGTGCCAACAACGCCATCATCCAACTCCGCGTCGACGACGATGTCCGCGGCCGGGTCATGGCAGCCTATCTCCTGACCATGGGCCTGATGCCCCTCGGGGCACTTCCGATGGGATATGTCGCGGATGGCGCTGGGACGCCAACCGCCGTCTTCACCGGCGCCGTCGTCTCCTCGGGCCTCGCCGCCGTTCTCGGCCTCCGCTCCCGGGGACTGCGCGCGCTGTAGGGTCTCCGGGCACCCGGCATCGCGGCGATCGCATGGCGATGGCGACCATGCCGCGTGCTATCTCCTCGTGCAGCCTGATGATCCGGACGCTTCCCCTCCGACGATCGGGGAAAGGTCGCCCTAACCTACCGGTACGTCGACCGTGGCGAGCACTCCCGCGATTTCGTCCTCATCCGGCTCCGGCTCGACCGGCGTGGTCGTCAGCCGCATCGCCTCGGCCGCGACCTCCGCCGTCATCGCCAGGCGCTCCCCGCCGATCCTCGCCAGCAGGGCCTCGATCTCCCCGTCCGGCATCGGCGGCGGCGTCAGCCCGAGCCGGTCCCGCATCGCCAGGCGATACCAGCGGTTCAAGTGGCGCCGGACGGTGCTGAGCGTCGGCCCCATGCCGGGCGGCAGGCCATGGCGCTCGACCAGGTCGCGCAGGTCCCGATTCGGCATCGCCGCCCCGACGGTCCGGTCGACGACCTCGCGCTGGCGCCGGATCACCCCGACGTCGGCGTCCCAGCGCGCGATCAGGTCGAGCGCCGAGCGTGCGCCCCAGACCCGGCCTTCGACCTGTCGCTGGACCGACACCACGTCCACCCCCGGCCGGTCCCCGACGATGAGCAGCGGCGCCGTGGCGTCGAGCCAGCACCCGATCGCCGCCCGGGCCAGCCGAAAGTAATACAGGCCGAGCGTGAGGTGGTCCTCCGGGCGAACCGGCAGCCGGTCGACCCTGGCCAGGATCGGGATGATGCTCGCCCCCTCGACGGGCGCGAAGAAATCCCCGGCCGCCACTGGCACGGTCACCACCTCGGCCGCCGTGACCGTCGTCCGGACGACCCCGTAGCCCCGCTCGAGGGCGACCCTGGTCAGGAGCGAGTCCGGGCAGATGAACAGCCCCGCCACCGGCGTCGCCCCGCCGAATCCGAGGGCCCCGATCTCCCGCGCGAAGGCGGGCAAGGCCATCAGCCCGGCTACCACCTCGGCGCTGACCTGCTTGGAGCGGGCCGTCTCGACCGAGAACTTGGCGTCGGCCGGCAAGATCGCCCGCTCTCCGGTCCCCGTGACGTCTCCGAGGATCAAGAGGTCAGGATTCTGGAGCCCGCGCCGGGCGGCGAGCCGGACCAGGTCCCCCCGCTCGTCGAGCCGGATCACCGCCCGGGGAACCATCTCGACGGGGTCGTCCCCGGGCGGTCGCAGTGACGTCCCTACCCACCCCTGGGCGGCGGAGGCCGCGAGATCTGCCCAGCGGTCACCGACGAAGCCGCTGGCCTGGCCCCGGTTCGCCAACTCCATCACCCGGCGGTCGAAACTCGCCGTCAGCAGGTCCCCGCCCGGCAACTTGGGAGACCGGATCGTCCGCTCGCCGTCCTTCGCCACGTCCCCGCCCGCGCTAACGCCGAAACCGCCACCCGTGCCCGAAGCTTAGCAGCCCGGCCGGGTTCCGATTTGTCCAACCACACATCCCGAACGCCTGTCCCGCGGACTCTCGATGACGCGCTAAGATGGTGAGACGAGCGTCATCCACCACGACAGGAGCGACATCTCATGGTCGCCAGAGCACCGATCGATCCCATTCGAACGTCGCCTCGCCCCGCATCGGCGCTCGACGAATTTCTCCGACTCTTCCTCGCTTCGGTCCAGCGTCAGACCGACGGCTACCGACCCGTCCTCGACGGGCCGCGCCTGGCGACGGAACACGGGTGGCCGGAGGCGTTCTCCCAAGCCCTGTTCGACAGCGCCTTCGGCCGTCGCCTGATCGAACCGTACCAGCCCCGGCCGAAACTCGTCCGCTGGCGGGTCTCCCGCCGCGGTCGCGAGTGGTTGGCGGATGGCCGCTCCATTGATCCTCCCTCGACCGCCACCCGCACGTGAGCGAGCGACGGTTCTCTCCCGCCGCATCGACCCGGGGGCGACGGTCGTTCGGGGGAGTGCGGCGCACTCTGGAAAGCGATCCTGTCCCCCCCCGGCTCCGTCGCCCCGACGGTGTACGATCCTGGCCGCACCGCGTACCCTGACCGGATGGCACCGATCGCCGTTCGCCGACGTTCCCGTCTCCCCAGAAAGGACCCCCGTGACCGACACGACGCCCCCGAACCACGCGACGACCACCTCGGCGACCGCGACGTCCACGGCCCCCACGGCCACCCTGGAAACGTTCTCCGGCGCCGAGGCGGCCATCGCCGCGCTGGAGACCCACGGCGTCGAGACCGTGTTCGGCATCCCCGGCGTCCACACCCTCGCCCTCTACGATGCCCTGACCCATTCGGACATCACCCACATCCTGGCCCGCCACGAGCAGGGTGCCGGGTTCATGGCCGATGGCTACGCCCGCGCCACCGGACGCCCGGGCGTCGCGATCATCATCACCGGCCCGGGCGTCACCAACGTCGCCACCCCGGTCGGCGAGGCGTACGCCGATTCGTCGCCCGTGTTCATCATCTCGGCCAACTGCGAGCGCCCCTACCTCGACGCGATGCGCGGCAACCTCCACGACCTCAAGGACCAGATGGGCGTGATGGCCGCCGTCACCCAGTGGAACACCCGGGTGATGGCCGCCGACGATGCCGCCGGGGCGGTGGTGGAAGCCCTCACCCGCCTGTCCGAGGGCCGACCCCTGCCGGTCCACGTCGAGATCCCCCTCGACGTCCTCGACGAACGGACGGAGGTCGGCCCGGTCGAGACCCGCCGCCTGGGCCGCCGCCTCTCGCCCGACCCCGAGGTCCTCTCCGACGCGGCCGATCGCCTGGCCGCCGCCCGCTACCCGGTCATCCTCTGCGGCGGGGGTGCCGTCAGCGCCGAGGCCGGAGAGCACGTCATGGCCCTCGCCACCCGCCTCAATGCCCCGGTCCTGACATCGATAATGGGCAAGGGGAGCGTGCCCGAGGACCACCCGCTGGTCCTCGGCAACCTCTGGTCGCCCGGCAACGCCGTCGATGCCCTGCTCCGCCAGAGTGATTGCCTGCTCGTCGTCGGCTCGAAACTGGGCGTCCAGGCCACCGAGCACTTCCAGTTCCCGCTTCCGGCCGAAGTGATCCGGATCGACGTCGACCCGGAGGAGATGACCCGCAACGCTGACCCGAGCTTCGCCGTCCTCGGCGACGCCGCCCTGGCCACCGAAGGCATCGAGAGCTTCCTGGCTGGCCGGGACATCTCCCGGCCAGGCTTCGCGCCCGAGACGATCGCGGCCGCCCGGGATGGGGCGCTCGCCGGCGCTTGGGGCCTGGACCGGATCGCCTATCTCGACGCCCTCCGGCGGGCGATTCCCCGCGACGGTATCGTCGCCTTCGACATGACGATGATGAGCTATGTCGCCACCCGCCTCTACCCGGCTTACCTGCCCCGGACGTTCCTCTTTCCCTCCGGCTATGGCACCCTCGGCTTCGCCTTCCCGGCCGCCCTCGGGGCCAAGGTCGGCCGACCGGAGGTCGCGGTCGCCTGCGTCGTCGGTGACGGCGGGTTCCAGTACACGATGGAGGAGTTGGGCACCGCCGTCCAGCACCGGATCGGCGTCCCGATCGTCATCTTCAACGACTCGACCTACTCGGCCGTCAAGTTCGAGCAGGCCTCGGCCCGCGACGGCCGCTACATCGCCGTCGACCTGGTCAATCCCGACTACCTGACGCTGGCCGACGCCTACGGCATCCCCGGCGTCCGCGCCCACTCGCCGGAGCAGATGGAGACGGCCGTCCGCGAGGCCCTCGACCGCGACCTGCCGACCATCATCGACGTGCCCATCGAGCCCTGGGTCTGAGGGCCTGCCGGAATCTGGCGAAGCGCCGCAGGACCATGCCTGCCAGCATGGTCCCGGTGATCAGTGCTCCGAACAGGGCCAGGCCTCGCGCTGCCCAGTCCACCCGCGTGACGCCGTAGGTCAGCACCAGATCGACCGCCCCGGGCGGCACGGTGACGTCCATCTGGCCATCCGCCGTCCGTCTCACGGGCACCGGTTCGCCGTTGACGGTGGCCGTCCAGCGCGGGAACCAGTTCAGCGCCACCCGCGCCGTCCCGCCCGGACCATCGCCCCGCGCCTCGATCCGCTCCGGCCCGACCTCGACCGACGCGACGGTGCCGCCACCGAAGCTGACCACCGGCGCCGGGTCCAGGACGCGGTAGACGCGGTAGTCACCGTCCGCGGCGAGTACCAACGCGGGCGAGTCATCGGCCGTGGTCAGGGCAAGCTGCCGGCTCACGACCACGGCCCCGATCCCCCGCCGGGCCAATTGCTCCGCGGACATCGTCAGCGGCACGGTCGTGCGCGAATAGGCGTTGCCCCGCTCGACCTCGTAGCCCGGCGCGGTTTGGAGCGGGTGCCAGAACCAGAGCCAATCGTCGTATCGGACCGGCCGGTCGGTCCAGGTAGGTGCCCAGAGCTGTTGGTGCCAGGAAAGGTTCGAGCCGACCACGTACAGCGCGCTGCCGGCCGGCGCCAGCTCGTCTGCCAAGCGGACGGCCCGTTCCAGCGCGACCATCGTCGGGTCGGCGGTGGTGGCGAGGCCGGTGTCGGTACCCGCGGACGACTCCACCGAGAGGGGCGTCCCGACCGCACCGGCGAGGAGGGCGAACGCGATCGCGATGACCGTTGCCCCGCGCGCGAGGCCCACCACCCGCCGTCGTCCCCTCCCGACCCGGCCGGTGATCGCTTCCGCCATCGCCACCGTGCCGGACGCCGCCAGGTAGAGCAGCAGCAGGCGCTGGAACGGCATCAGCCGGGTGGCCTCCAACTGGTCGAGGGCCGAGGTGTCCCGGGCCGCGTTCAACCCGATCGTGACGGCGATGTAGAAGCCCGCGCAGAGCGTCGCCGCCCTCGCCCCCGGCCGGGCCGCGTCGCCGGCCGCCACGACCGCCCCGGCAACGGCGGCGATCGCCACCGGTAAGCTCACCGTCGCCACCGTCGCCGCGACGAGCGCACCGACGTCGTCATACCAGGAATATCGGGCGAAGTAATAGACGTCGTCGTAGCGAATCAGGCTGATCAGGACTGGCGCCGCGAGCAGGGCCGGCACGAGGCCCGCGATTCCCAGGCGAAGGACGATGCGACGCCGACCGGCCGCGTCCGCCGCCGCACCGAGGACGACCGCAAGCGCCACGAGCGTCGTCGCCAGGGCGATCGCCGATCGCGGGTTCGTCAAGAGGGCCATCGCGACCAGGCAGACCGCCACTCCCCCGACCCGCCATCGCCCTCGCTGCCCCCACCGCAGCAACACCGGCAGGGCGACGAAGAGGAACGTCGCGGCGGCGACGTTGGTGATCAGGCCCCAGCCGAAAAGTTCGGCGTAGCCTCCCCCGTAGTGGCCCCCGGCGAACATTTTCCCCGGTATCGCCAGGTGCGCCGCCGCCGCCAGGAACGTGACCGCCCCGGACACCTTGTCCTCCCGCGCTAGCAGGGCGAACCCGACCAGCGGAAAGAGGAAGATCAACACGGTCGTCACCGAGTGGGCGAAGGCGATCGGCACCGATCCCAGCGTGGCCGCCCACACCCCGACCTCCAGCCAGGCGACGCCGAGCGGGTAGAACTCCGCCGGGTAGCCCCCCTGGTGGTCGATCAGCCACCGGGGCCACCGCCCGTCCCGCAGGGCATCGAGCAGCGTCGCCGCCCGGGTGGCGTGGAACGGGTGATCGACGCTGGCCAGCGTGAGGGGGATGCGCGCCGTCTCCTCACCGGGCAGCGGGACCGTGATCCAGACCTCCGCGATGCCGAGCCGGTACGCGGTCCAGATCACCATGGCAGCCGTCGCGGTGAGCCACCAGGTCCACCCCGCGCGAACCCACGCGGATCGGGATGGCCGCAGATCGGACCAATCGTCGCCCGGGGCCGGATCCAGGTCGCCGGGTGGAGATGACGTGGTCACGACATCTCGGGAGTACGTGCCGCCGGTCCCCGTGAGGGCGGGGCGCTGTCGGGCGAGGGGCCACCGGGCATCGTCACCTCGACGATCGTAACCTCGACATCGGAGCCAGGGTCGTCCGCCGGTCCAGAGACCGAGACCACGTGCGGCGGGTCTCCATCCCGGACCGTGACCGCCCCCCCTCCCAATGTTCTGTCCGTCGCCCCGTCGGGATGGAGGGCGTACCACAGGGCCCACGCGGCCAGGGCCAGGAAGCCCACGAGCAGGACCAGGAACCCGGCCGTCGCCAGGCCGTCGAACCGCCCCTCGTGCACCCCGGTCGCCTGGACCCACCAGATGCGGATCGGGGTCACCGGGTGGATGTTCAGCCCAAAACGGTCGTAGTCGTAGGCCGGCAGCGGCCCGAAGGCGAGGCCGAGCGCCACGGCGACCACGGTGCCGAACCAGACCCGGCCGGCCCACGACCCGGACGGCTGCCCATGGGCACGTTCCACGGTCCCGAGCGTACCGACCGCCCCGTCCTCCCCGACTGGACCGCCCTCGCCGGCCTCGCCGTTCTCCCCGGCGACCTGCTCGCCAGTGGCGACGGTCCCCGCGACTCGGGGGCCGCCGTCCGCGGGTATCACCGTCATCAGAGGTGCCAGAACGGGATCACGAATTGGGTGTAGATCAGCACGTTGAGGCCGACCATCGCCAGCACGACCCCCGCCTGCCCCACCGTGTGCCATCGGGTCGGGATCAGGGTCCTCAGCCCCAGCATCAGCACGATCGCGATGGCGTTGATGGCCGGGAAGAAGTAGCGGGCCTGGGTCAACTCGAACTGGGTCCCGAACTGGACCACTGCCAGGTAGCCGACCAGGCACGTCAGCACCATCACCCCGAGCAGCCACCGCTGCCACGCCTCCGGCCGCATCACCGGATCGCCTCCCGTGGCCGCTTCCCATTCGCCCCGGGACCGCGCGGTCATCACCGCGTACTGCACGAACCCACCGGCCGCTACCGACAGCGGCACCCCGATCGTCCACAGGATCCACCCCGGCAGGGGAATCATCCGCCAGCCGAAGTAGCCCCACGACTCGTGGAATCGCATCACGAAGAAGCGCCGGTCGGTCAACAGGTCGACGAAGCCACCCAGGGGCCGGTTCCACTGTTGGAGTTCCGACACCTGCGGCAGGGCGCTGAAGTTCCCGTAGGTCCGCCAAAGGAACAGGTACCAGGGCGACACCAGCAGCAGCGCGATCACCCCGATCGTCGCCCCGCGCCAGGCGATGCCGCGCCAGTCCCGCAAGCCGACCGAGGCCACCACCGCTGCCCCGATCGATGGCGCGATGGTCACCGAGGTCCCCTTGGTCAGCAGTGCCAGCCCGAAGAGCAGGCCCAGTAGCAGGCAAGCCCGGCGGGGATACCGGTCCCGGAAGGCCCGCACCAGCACGTAGAGGATCGCGGCGGCCAGGGCGATCGCCATCGCGTCATTGTTGACCATCGCCGCCTCGTAGGAGACCTGCGGCTGGAAGGCCACGAACGCGGGCACCGTGATCGCCAGGAACGTGTCTCCCGGGAACAGGGCCCGCACCGTCCCGTAGGCCAGCAGCACCAGTGCCAGCCCAAACGGGATCGCCGCGAATCGCAGCAGCGTTTGCTGGGCTTCCAGGCCCCAGCCGGAACTCAACACGGCTAGTGGAGCCATCAGGAAGTAGTACAGGGGCGGATGGTTGGCCGCGTACTGCATCCCCTCCAACTGGCCGTTGGTCAGCCGGACGGGCGGGCTCTCCACCCAGCGTGGGTTGGTCGGCTCGCACCACCATTGGAGGACGTAGCGGCAATACGGATACAGCTGGTCCGGCAAACGGTCCTCGAGCAGCACCGGGAGGCGTTGCTCATTGACCACCGTTTGCAGGTAGGCGAAGTGGGCCACCTCGTCGTGCCCGGAGAAGGGGGGATGGACAACGACGAGCAGCACCTGCTTGACGAGGTAGAGGGCCGTCAGGACCAACATGAATCGCTGGACCGACGTGAGACCCGCCAGGCGGGACCGGAGTCCGGCCCGGTCCGTCCGGACCTCGGACCGTCTCGTGGGCGCGGTCATCCCATGGAGCGGCTCGGCGATCTCGGTCATGGCACCATGGGCGGGTGGGAATGGCCAGGGGCAACGCCGGGTGGCTGCCCCGGGGGCGGGAGGTGGTCCGGCTACGTGATGCTAGGCGCCCGCGCCCCGCCCCGCCGCGGCGGGTTCGGGGACCCGCTTGATCTCGTGGTACTCCTTCTCGGCATTGACCTGCTCCAGGTCGTGGCTCCCGCCGAGGACGTTCTTCGCCGCCAACAGCCCCGTCTCGATCGAGTGGTCGGTGTTGTTGTAGCGGAACGTGCCGTACCTGCCGATGGTCTGGAGATTCGTCATCTCGCCGATGAAGGCCTTGATGACCTCCAGCGGCTTGTCGTAGCCGATGGTGTAGGACGGGTAGGCCCGGGGCGCCCGGATCGTGAACCCGCCCATCACCTCATCACGGGTGATCAGGCCCATGTCGTCGATCAGGTGCTTGATGGTCTGCTCGACCAACTGCTCCTCGGTCATGCTCCAGATGTGGTCGCCGAACGAGCAGAAGTACTCCACCACCAGCGAGGTGTAGTCCCCCTCCGGCACCATCGCCGCGCTCCAGTTCTTCGGCTCGTGGAAGCGGCCGAAGAGGATGTTGCGGTCGTGGACGTAGAGCCAGGTGT
>JBBJOE010000403.1:0-2664 GCA_037721765.1 Thermomicrobiales bacterium | reverse complement strand
CACTCATTGACCGTCACCACCCGCCCCCGCCCGATCCTCAACGCAAGACTCGGATCGCCACCGGCTTCGCCGTGCCGGATACTGGGTCCATGCGGCGCGGCGTCCGGGTCAGCCGGGCGGACGGGGTAGGGGAGGGCGAAGATGGCATCGGGACCGGGGCGGACGATGGGGCGGGTCGAGTGGGGGTTGCTGCTCGGGCTCTCGATCATCTGGGGCGGGTCGTTCCTCTTCAATGAGGTGTTGCTGGAGACCTGGGACCCGCTGACCGTGGTCGCCGGCCGGGTCGTCCTGGCCGCCGTCGCCCTGCTGGTCGTGATCCGGGCCTCCGATCACGCTATGCCGCCCCCCGGGCCGGCCTGGTCGCCCTACCTCGTGCTGGGGATGCTGAACAACGTCGTCCCCTACATCCTGATCGTCTGGGGCCAGACCCGGCTCGAGAGCGGCCTGGCCGCGATCCTCAACGCCACGACCCCCCTCTTCGCCATCGTCGTCGCCCACCTCGCCACCCGCGACGAACGCCTCCTGCCGCGCACCGTCGCCGGTGGCCTCGTCGGCCTGGCCGGGGTCGCCATCCTGGTCGGGCCCGGTGCCCTGACCGGTGGCGCGGCCGGCGTCGCCCTGGCTCAGGTCGCGATCCTCGGCGCCTCGCTCTCCTACGCCTGCGCCGGGGTCTTCGGCCGCCGTCTCCGGGGGACGGCCCCTCTCGTCATCGCCACCGGCCAGATGACCGCCTCCAGCCTGTTCATGCTGCCCCTGGCCCTGCTCGCCGACCGGCCCTGGGAGCGGGGCCTGCCCGGGCCGGGCACCTGGGCCGCCCTGTTCGGCCTCGCCATCCCCTGTACCGCCGTCGCCTACCTGATCTACTTCCGCCTCCTGGCCCGGGCCGGGGCGACCAACACCGTCCTGGTCACCGTGCTGATCCCGGTCAGCGCCACGGTCCTGGGCGTCGCCTTCCTCGGGGAGAGCCTCGCCGGTCGCCAACTCGCCGGCATGGCCCTGATCGGCCTCGGCCTGCTGACCACCGACGGCAGACTGGGGACCATGCTGCGCCGCCGCATCGGGCACCCCGATCATCCCCGCCCGGCCGCGGCGATCCCGCCGGAGGGCCGGATATGACCACCGGGACCGTCACCGCCACCATCCCCGAGACCGGCGCCCCCACCCAACGCCCGACGCGCCCGGCCCACTCACCGGCATCACGATCATCGCCAGGCGAAGAGAGGACGACCCCCATGGTGACCGCGACAGAGACACGAACCGCACCGCACCCCGCGATCGAGAAGACCGGAGAGGCCATGTCCATGTCCATGACGACCTCGACACCGACGGTCATCGGCCAGCCCGCGATGCCGTTGCCGATGCTCACCCCCGATCACCCGACCGCCCGCGATCCCCGCTGGCGGGTCGTCGCCGACCGCACCGCCCGCGGCGACGAGGGGTTCATCGTCGCCGTCCTGACCACCGGGATCTACTGCCTGCCGGGCTGCCCGTCTCGCACCCCCAAGCCGGAGAACGCCCGCCTCTACGACACCGTCGAGGAAGCCCGCGCCGCCGGGTTCCGCGCCTGCCTCCGCTGCCGCCCGGACAACCCCGGCGCCGCGGACCGGGGCGCGGCGGCCGTCCTCCGGGCCAAGGCCCTGATCGAGGCGGCCGAGACCCCGCCCACCCTGGCCGAGCTCGGCGCTGCCGTCGGCCTTAGCCCGACCTACCTCCAGCGCCGCTTCAAGGCCGCCCATGGCCTCTCCCCCCGCGACTACGCCGCCGCCCTCCGCCTCCGCCGCTGGCAGGACGGCCTCCGCGACGGGCCGGACGCCACCGTCACCCGCGCCATCTACAACGCCGGATATGGCTCCTCAAGCCGGGCCTACGACGGTGACGCCGGTGCCCTCGGCATGAGTCCCCGGGCGGTGAAGGCGGGCGGGGAGGGTGTCACCCTGCGGGTCGCGATCGAATCCTGTGCCCTGGGCTGGATCCTGGTCGCGGGCACCGACCGGGGCGTCAGCGCCGTCGAGTTCGGCGAGTCCGAGGCCGAGCTGCGCGATCGCTTGCGAGGCCGCTTCCCCAACGCCACCCTGGCCGACCCGGACGAGACCTTCGCCGGTTGGGTCCGCCAGGTCGCCGGCATCGTCGAGCAGCCCGGGAAGACCCCGAAACCCGCGGTGGACGGCGGCGGGGCAGGGGACCTCGCCGGGGCCGCGGCCCCGGGCCCGGGCCCGGCCGAAATCCCCCTCGACATCCGGGGCACCGACTTCCAGCGCCGCGTCTGGAAGGCCCTGCGTGACCTGCCACTCGGAGCGACCGTCAGCTACGGCGAACTCGCCGCCCGCATCGGCCACCCCACCGCCACCCGCGCCGTAGCCAGCGCCTGTGGCGCCAACCAGGTGGCAGTCGTCATCCCCTGCCACCGCGTCGTCCGCGCCGACGGCGGCCTGGGAGGATACCGCTGGGGCGTCTCCCGCAAGCGCGCCCTCCTCGACCGCGAGGCCGAAGCGGGCTGACCCCAAACCGCGTATCATGTCCATTCATTGAATCTTTCTAACGATCACGAGCCACCACGACCACGTAGGCGGGAGGACACGAGGTCCACCCGCCCCCCCCGACCACGAGCTCTCCCACGCCCCCCGCCGGACCCGGAAGAACGCACCCGCCAGCCCGTCGACGGTC
>JBBJOE010000005.1:0-33929 GCA_037721765.1 Thermomicrobiales bacterium | reverse complement strand
TCCTGATCGACGAGGCCCGGACCCCGCTGATCATCTCGGGCCAGGCGGCCCAGGCGACCGACCGCTACTATCAATTCGCCCAGGTCGTCCGCCAGCTCCGGCAGGGTCGCCACTACGAGATCGACCTCAAGAGCAGGACGGCGTCTCTCACCGAAGACGGAATCGACCGGGTCGAGAGCCTAGTTCCCGACATCCACGAGGGCGAGAGCATCTACGACGAGCGGCACACCGAACTGACCCACCACCTCGAACAGGCCCTCAAGGCCCAGGCCGTCTTCCACCGGGACAAGGACTACGTCGTCACCGAGGACGGTGAGGTCGTCATCGTCGACGAGTTCACCGGCCGCTTGATGCCGGGCCGTCGCTATAGCGAGGGCCTGCATCAGGCGATCGAGGCCAAGGAGAACGTTCGCGTCCGCCGCCAGAACGTGACGATGGCCACCATCACCTTCCAGAACTATTTCCGGATGTACGACAAGCTGGCCGGCATGACCGGTACCGCCAAGACCGAGGCGGAGGAGTTCATCCGGATCTACAACCTGGACGTGGTTCCGATCCCGACCAACCGGGACATGATCCGCGATGATGCCCCCGACTACGTCTTCAAAAACGAGCGGGGCAAGTTCTCCGCCGTGGTCGACGAGATCGAGCGGATGCACGCCGACGGCCGCCCGGTCCTGGTCGGCACCGTCTCCATCGAGAAGTCTGAGCTCCTGAGCGACCTGCTCCAGAAGCGCGGTATCCCGCACCAGGTCCTCAATGCCAAGCAACACGAGCGAGAGGCCGCGATCGTGGCCGAGGCCGGGCTCAAGGGCGCCGTGACCATCGCGACCAACATGGCGGGACGCGGCACCGACATCGTGCTCGGCCCGGGCGTGGTCGAACTCGGCGGCCTGCACATCCTCGGCACCGAACGGCACGAGGCGCGAAGGATCGACAATCAGCTGCGGGGCCGGGCGGGTCGCCAGGGCGACCCCGGGTCGAGCCGGTTCTTCGTCTCCCTAGAAGACGAGCTGATGCGCCGCTTCGGTTCCGAGCGGATCGTCGGCCTGATGGAGCGGCTCGGGATGGAGGACGACACCCCGATCGAGCACCGGGTCATCTCCAAGTCGATCGAGAGCGCCCAGACCAAGGTCGAGGGACACAATTTCGACCTTCGCAAGCATGTCGTGCAGTACGACGACGTGATGAACAAGCACCGCGAGGTGATCTACGCCGACCGCCAGCTGGTGCTCACCGGGACGTCGTCAGCGATGTCCACCGTCGCCGCCGATGGCGCCGAGGACGAGGCCGCGGCGATCGCCTTCCTCGACCAGGCTGAAGACGGGGACCAGGACTTCGCACCCGTCGCCTCCGTGGCCGAGCGAGTCAGGGGCTTCATGGGCGATGAGGTCGAAGGTCTGATCTCGAGATTCATGCCCGAGGCCAAGGGTCGCGACACCGTCGCAGACCTCACTGGACTCCATGCCGCCTATGTCGCCCTGGTGCCCCAGTCGACGTTGACCGAGGCTGACCTCGCCGACCAACACGACGACGAACTCGTCGACCGGCTGCTCGACGACGCGACGGCCGCCTATGCCGAGGTCGAGGAGCGGTTCGGGCAAGAGACGATGCGGACCGTCGAACGCCACGTCATGCTCTCGGTCATCGACCGCCTCTGGGTCGAGCACCTGACCGCGATGGACGAGCTGCGAGAGGGCGTCGGCCTCCAGGCCTATGGCCAGCGCGACCCGCTGATCGTCTATAAGACCGAGGGGTATCGCTACTTCCAGTCGCTCCTGGCCCATATCCAGCACGACGTGGTCCACACGCTCTACCGCGTCAAGCCCGCCATCGCCGAGCAGCCGGTCCAGACCAGGATTACCTCGGAAGCCCTGACGACCAACCGCGAAGGCGAGGAGAACGTGCCGGTCCGGCGCCGCAAGGTCGGAGCGAACGAACCGTGCTGGTGCGGTAGCGGCAAGAAGTTCAAGCGCTGCCACGGCGCCGCCGCGGCGAAGGTGACCGCGTAGGGGCGCGAGCCGGGACCAGCGGGCTGGGGATGACTTCGGGCCGTTCGAAAGGCTGACTCGCTGGACTCATCAATCGAACGTGCCGGCGCGGAGCGACTCACCAGCGACGCCTGGGGATGACCTCGGCCCGATCGATGTCGCCACCGGGGGCGAAGAACCGCATGGCCTGGTCGGCCTCCTCCGACCGGGTCGCCGCCGCCCGGGACAGGTCCAGCAAGGCGCTCCGGCTGAACTCCCCGAGGTCCTCGACGATCCGCTCGTACCGGAAATAGGCCAGCGCGTCGGGATCGATCTCGACCGGACCGTAGCCGCCGAAGAAGAGGTCTTCCTCCCGCGGCGTGACTTCCCTGGCGATCCGTGAGCCCACGACGAAGATCAGATCACGTTCCCGCGGGGCAATGATGGGGGCGTCCCAGTCCACCAGCCGGATCGACCCGTCGACGGCGACCAGCACGTTCGCCGCGTGGATATCGCCATGGCAAGGGACACGTTCGGACGATCGCCCCCGCAGCGCCGCGCCCAACGACTCGGCCCGTCCGATGAGATCGTCGATCCGACCGGCCCGGTCACGCCAGAATGACGCGAGACGAGAGGCGACCGGGTCCTCGAAAGCGGTGCCGCCGACCAATGTGGACAGATCGCGCACCTGGCTGGCCGACGGGAGGTCGAACGAATCGACCCGTAGTCCCACCTGCCATCCACGCCCTGTCCCGGTGTCGTGGACTGTCCGGAGGGTCGCACCAAAGGTTCGCCACTGGGCATCCGACAGCCCCGAGACCATGGCGCTCTGGCCCCGAATAAAGGGGTACAGCACGACGGTCGGACCATTCGCCACATCAACGAACCGGCAAGAGACGTCCGACGCCGTGGTCAGTATCGGGGCCAACACGTTGGGAACGCCCAGGTCCACCAGGGCGGCCGGCACGTAGAGTGCGCTCGTATTCACGGGTCCCGAATGGACCTTCAGGAAATACGCGTCCCCATCGTCGGCTCGCACCTCGAACACGTTCGCGGCGAGGTCATATCCCAACGGCAAGAACGTGACCGATGTCACGCCGAGGCCATAGTGGCGCCCCAGACATTCCGCGATGGCCAACGGATCGAGGCCCGGATCCTCGCGCATCTGTGAAGCTCGCTTACCTGTCCGGTCGCGTAGACGGCACGCCCGGCGAACCCGTCCCGCGAGTTGCCGGGACGGAAATCGGTGACCCGACCGACGGGGCATGGTCAGCAGCGGCGGGCTGCCACCGACCATGCCCCGTCGTGATTTCGTGCGGCGACTCTCACGTCCTAAAAATCGGCGTCGTAGCCCTGGATGTCGCGGAGTAGTTCCCGCGCACCGCCGAAGACGGTCTGGGCGAACTGGTTGACCTGCTCCCGACGCCGCTCGTCCAGCAGCGCGTAGTAGACGACCCCGCCGGCAATCGCGGCCCACACGGCAGCGGAACCAACTTCGCGCGAGGTCTCGCCGGTGGCGGTGGCCGCCTGGCGCGTCGCCACGCCGATCCGCTCCCGGCCATCGGCCGTCCGGGCTGCCAATTCGGCTCCCCGGGCGGCGAGTTCGGTCGCCGTCTCGTGGGCGACGTCGCCAGCGCGGGCCGCCACCTGTGCGGTGGAGTCCTTCGCCCTGGAGGTCAGTTCGGTGGCCCTGCCGACCGCGTCGGACATCCCATCCCCCGTCAACGCGGCCTGGGCCTCCTCCCGGCTCGCGTCCCAGACCTCGATGGCTTTCGCCGCCGCCTGCACGGCGACATCTCGGACCACCGGAGTGACGTCGTCCCGGAACCTGACCAGTCCGTCGCGGACCGCCGAACCGACCGAATCAAAAGGGGCGTCCGGGATGGAGGTGATTCGCTCCCGACTGGCCTGCCCACCGGCGGCGATCCCGTGGCCGATCCCCCTCGCCTTGGTCTCGACGGCTCGCGCCGCCGTTCCGGTCGCCTCGGGGACGGCATGACGAGCCCGCTCAGACGCGGCGGCGACCGATGCGGCCACGGAACTTGTGGTGGAACTGACGAGTTCTCCCGTCTTCTCTCGTGTTCCCTGGAGCAGCGACCCGAAGCGAGCTGGGTCGAGGTCGTGTAAGCGATGGGTCAGATTTTCGATTTCTTCGGTGATCCGCTGGCCACCCCGCTGGGTGCCGTCCTTGGCCCTGGCCCCGAGGGACCCCGCACCACTCGCGACGGCCATGCCGAGATCGCGTCCGGCTCCGGCGCCTCCGGCCGCCGCGTCCCTAGCGGTACCGGCGGCATTGGTCACCCGCTCGGCCACGTCGTCGGCGATGTGACCAGCCCTGCCCTGCGCCGGCTCCGCTGGCCGGCGCGAGAACAGGGCCGAGATCCCGCCCGCCAGGGCCGCGGCACCCGTCGCGATCGCGATCGCACGGCCGGTGGTGATCTCGGGCTCGGCCGTCCCGATCATCCCCGCCGACGCGTCGGCCGCCCATATCCGATCGTTGATCGCCGTATCCCGTTCCATCCTGTGACCTCCGCCTCATCCCGGCCGACCACCGTCCCACCCAGGGCGCCACCGTAGCACGTCCCGCCGAACCGTGACGCCCGTGGTCTTGTGAGTGGTGTCCGCCGTTCGTATACTGGCATCGCCGCGTAGGGCACACCGACGCAAGACCCGCGCCGCTTGGCGATCGCGCGCCCGCGCCAGTGGCCGGACGGCAGAAAGACGATCTCCAGTTTGAACGTCCTCGTCATTTCCGACATCCATGCCAATCTGGCCGCACTCCAGGCGGTCCTCGAAGCGGCTTCAGATGTCGACGCGATCTGGAACCTGGGAGACACCGTCGGCTATGGCCCCCGGCCCCGCGAATGCGTCGATACCATGTTCGACCTCGCCTTCACCCACCCCGCGAACCAAGTTTTGGCCGGCAACCACGACCTCGCCTGCCTCGGCGAGATCGACCTGGCCGAGTTCAACCCCGCCGCCCAGGCAGCGGGGCGGTGGACGGCCCACCAACTGGGAATAGACCATCAGGAATACCTCCGCAACCTGCCCGCGATGACCATCTCCGAGGGGTACACCCTGGCCCACGCGAGCCCGCGCAGCCCGGTCTGGGAATACATCACGAATATCACCGTCGCGACCGAGAACTTCGCCCACTTCGACACCGATGCCTGCTTCATCGGGCACACCCACGTGGCGATGTTCGCCGCCCTGCGCCCGGGAGCATCCCACGCCGAACTCGGCCAACTCCGTGACGGCGACGTGCTGGCACTGTCCGGGGCCCGCTTCCTGATCAACCCGGGCAGCGTCGGCCAACCCCGCGACCGCGACCCCCGCGCGGCGTACGGCATCCTCGATACCGAGGGCAGGACCCTGACCGCCCACCGTGTCGACTACGACATCCCCAAGACCCAGAGGCAGATGGCGCTCGCCAACCTGCCGGACGTGCTGATGAACCGACTGAGCCAAGGCATCTGACCGGCCCGCCGTACCATGGCCCGGGCGCGTTGCAGGGCCCGTCCTGGCGGCGCATACTGCCTCGTACCCCACGCGGCGGAGCACCATCCGCCCCTCGTTCGTCAGGACGTCGTCCACATGCCAACGTCATTGCGGAATGTCGTCGTGCCCCTGTCCGGAGGCATCGACGACGAGCGCATCCTCGACCTGCTCGGGCACCTCGCGGACCGCGAGACCTCCCGCGTTACGCTCGTCTACGTCGTCGAGGTCCTGCAGTCGATGACCCTGGACGCCGAACTGCCGTCCGAAGTCAGCGCGGGCGAAGCCATCCTGGGCCGGGCCGAGCGCCTCGCCGCCGGTGATCGGGCGAGCCGGCCCCGCTTCGCCCGGGTCACCACCGAGATCCTGCAAGCCCGGACGGCCGGTGCCGCGATCGTCGATGAGGCGGTCGAGCGGCACGCCGACGCGATCGTCCTGGCCGCCACGGTCCGCAAGGTCCACGGCCGCATGACGCTGGGCGACACCGTCGAGTACGTTCTGAAGCACGCTCCCTGCGAAGTGATCCTGATCCGGGAACCGCTCTCGTGAGGACAGACTCACTCCCCCTTCCAGCTCCGGTCACGCCGAGAGGATCACCATGAGAGTCGTCGTCATGGGGTGCGGGCGGGTGGGAGCCCGGGTCGCCTCCAACCTCGCCCACAACGGGCACGACGTCGCGGTGGTCGATACCGACCCCCGGGCGTTCCGCCGCCTGCCGCCGGAGTTCCCCGGTGACACCATCATCGGCACCGGCATCGACGAGGATGTCCTACGCTCGGCCGGGATCGAGTCGGCGACCGTCTTCATCGCCGTCACCAATGGCGACAACCGGAACATCATGGCCGCCCAGGTGGCCCGGATGATCTTCGAGGTCCCCGAGGTGATCTGCCGCATCTACGACCCGGTGCGGGAAGACACGTATCGACGCCTCGGGTTGACCACCGTCTGCCCGACCACCACCGTCTCGGCCATGATCTTGGACCACGTGATCGGCGCGACCCCGCGCCGGGGACTCGAGGATTGAGCGGATGTACAACATCGTCGTCGGCGGGGGGAAGGTCGGTTACTACCTGACCAAGCAACTGCTCGAGGAGGGCCATGAGGTCCTGCTCATCGAGCGCAACCCAGAGAAGGCCAGTTCGGTCGCCGATACCTTCGGAGCCGTCGTCCTGACCGGGGACGGGGCCGAGGCGGTCACGCTCGCCGCGGCCGGAGCCGCCCGGGCCGACGTGGTGATCGCGGTCACCGGTGAGGACGAGGACAATCTGGTCGTCTGCCAGACCGCCCGGCAGAAATTTCACGTTGGCAAGACCATCGCCCGGGTCAATAATCCAAAGAACGAGCAGCTCTTCCGGATGCTCGGCGTAGACGTCACGGTCAGCCAGACGAACCATATCCTCCATCTGATCGAGCAATCGATCCCGGACCGGCCGTTCCTCCACCTGCTCAGCCTGCGCCACGCCGACCTGGCGATGGTCGAGGCTCGGATCACCGACGAGTCGGTCGTCGCCCACAAGGCGATCGGCGAGATCGATCTGCCGGTCGACTGTGTGATCGCCGCCATCTCGCGCGGCAACCACGTCACGGTGCCCTCACCCGCCACCGAGCTGCTCCCCGGTGACGACGTCATCGCGGTCACCCGGGTGGACCAGGAAGACGAGCTCCGTCGGCTTCTCTGCACCGACTGCTGACGGCGGGGGGGGCGCCACCCATCGGGACGTCGCCCCTCGTCACGCCACTCCGATTGTCCGGTGCGCCCTCACGATTACGGGAAGATGCCCCGCAACCGGGTGAATTCCGCGACCCGGCCGATCGCCCGCACCAGGGCGGCGGTCCGCATGTGCGTGCCGTGCGTCGAGGCGGTGTCGTGGACGCCAACGAAGGCCCGGTCCATGATCTCTCGCAGCCGGGTATTGACATCCTTCTCGGACCAGGGGAAGGCCTGGATGGCCTGGACCCACTCGAAGTAGGAGACGGTCACCCCGCCCGCATTCGCGAGGATGTCGGGGATCACGAAGATGCCCCGGTCGAACAGGATGTCGTCGGCCTCGGGGGAGGTGGGACCATTGGCGGCCTCCGCCACGATCCGGGCCTTGATCCGGGCCGCGTTCCTGGCGTCGATCTGGTTCTCCAGCGCGGCCGGGATGAGGACCTCGCACGGGACCTCCAGCACGTCCCGGTTCGACATGTCCTCACCACCGGAGAAGCCGATCACGCTACCGGTCCGCCGCTTGTGCTCGTGGACCGCGGCCAGGTCCAGCCCGGCCGGGTTTGCCGTACCGCCCTGCGAATCGCTGACCGCGACCACCCGAGAGCCCGCGTCGGCCATCAGACCGGCCGCGATAGACCCGGCGTTGCCGAAGCCCTGGACTGCCGTCCTGCTGGTCGAGAGGTCGAGATCCAGGGCCTTGGCGGCCGACTCGATCGCGATGACGCACCCACGTCCCGTCGCCTCGTTTCGCCCCGCCGAACCGCCGAGGACCAGCGGTTTACCCGTCGTCACCCCGGGGACGGAATAGCCGACCTGCATCGAGTAGGTGTCCATCAACCAGGCCATGATCTGGGGGTTGGTGTTGACGTCGGGGGCCGGGATGTCGCGGGTCGGACCAATCATGCCCGAGATCTCGGCGGTGTATCGCCGGGTCAAGTTCTGTAGCTCGGATTGCGATAGCAGCTTCGGGTTGACCCGAACGCCGCCCTTGGCACCCCCGAATGGCAGGCCGACGACGGCGCACTTCCACGTCATCCACATCGCCAGGGCCCGGACCTCCCCGGCCGTCACGTCCTGGTGGTACCGGATGCCGCCCTTGGTCGGGCCGGGGCCGTTGTTGTGCTGGATACGGTGGCCCGTGAACACCTGGACCGAGCCGTCGTCCATCTCGACCGGGAAGTTGACCGTCAATTCGGTCTGGCAGACCTCCAGGATCCTCCGCATGCCATCGTCGAGGCCGATCACGTCGGCCGCGATGTGGAACTGCTCGATGGCCGTGTCGAACAGGTCGCGCTGGGCGACCTCCCCGATCGGTCCGTGCGGCGTGTCCGAGCGATGCGTCGTCTCCACGGTCGCGCTCCGTCGCGCATCGATGTCATCCCTGACGATCATCCCGTCATCGGTCCTTTCAATGTCGCCGGTACGGTCCCTACCGGCTCCCGATCATTGCCGTCCCGACGTGGCCTCGCCGGAGTCCGCACCGGTCGTCAGCATCCCGACGAGCGTTTCCCGCACGGCGTCGGGGCTCGCCCGGCCACCGGTTCGCTTGATACTCTCGCCGATCAGGCGCCCGATGGCAGCCCGTTTGCCGTCCCGATAGTCCTGCACCGCCGCCGGAAAGGCGGCCATCGTCTCTGCCACCGCTTCCCGGATCGCCGCGTCGTCGTCGAGGGACAACAGGCCGAGGCGAGCGGCCCCGTCCCGCGGTGCCTCCCCGGCTTCCAGCTTCGCCACCAGGTCCTTCGCGGCCCGACCGGAGATGGCACCCTCATCGAGCAGGTCCAACAATTCCGCCAACTGGTGGCCAGACACGACAAACGTGTCTGACGGCAAGCCCCGTGCCGTGGCTAGCCCGGCCAGGTCGTTCACGATCCAATTCGCGGCGGCCCGGGCACGGCCAGCCGAGGAATCACCGCGCAGGGCGACCTCGAACTCGTCGGCGACCGTTCGCTCGGCGGTGAGGACACCGGCCAGATAGGGTGTCAGGCCGAGAGTCCGAACGAACCGGTTCCGCTTCGTGGCTGGCAACTCCGGCAACTCGGCCCGGGCCCGCTCGACCATCGCGGCCGACGGCCGCAGTGGCGGCAAGTCCGGCTCAGGGAAATACCGGTAGTCGTGGGCGTGCTCCTTGGTCCGCTGGCTGACCGTGATACCCCGCTCCTCGACCCATCCCCGGGTCTCCTGGGGGATCCCCACCCCTGCCTCCAGAGCATGGCGCTGCCTCGTCTCCTCGAAGGCCAGGGCGCGGGCCACGGCGCTGAACGAGTTGAGGTTCTTGATTTCCACCTTCTGGCCGTAATCGGGATCGCCCGCCCGCCGGACCGAGACGTTCGCGTCGCAGCGAAACGCCCCCTCTTCCATGTTACCGGTCGAGACGCCGGCGTAGCGCAGCACCTGGCGCAGGGCTTCGAGGTAGTCCCGCGCTTCGCGCGGTGACCGCAGGTCGGGCTCGCCGACGATTTCCATCAGGGGAACACCGGAACGGTTCAGGTCCACCAGGGAGCTGTCTGTCCCGTCATCGCCGGCCCGGTGCAACAGCCGGCCGGTGTCCTCTTCCATATGGACGCGGGTGATGCCGGCCCGGCGTTCCTCGCCACCCGAATCGAAGCGCAATTCACCGCCGACGCAGAGCGGCAGGTCGTACTGCGAAACCTGATACCCCTTTGGGAGGTCCGGATAGAAATAGCTCTTCCGGTCCTGCTTATTGGCGCCGGGAACATCGCAGCCGAGGGCGAGCCCGGTCTTGAGGACCTGCTCGACGGCTCGGGCGTTCATCACCGGCATCGCCCCGGGGAGGCCGAGGCAGACCGGACACGTGCTGGTGTTGGGATCGCTCTCGGCGTAGGTGGCCGGGCAGCCACAGAACATCTTGCTGCGCGTCAACACCTGGGCATGGACCTCGAGCCCGATCACCGTCTCGTACGGGTCCCCACCGGCGATGCCGGTGTCTCCCTCCACGGCGGTATCCCGGACCGTCCCACCCATCGTCATGCTCTCCCGGCGAGGTCGTCCTGTCCGGCGCGAAACCAGGACGTCATGGCTCGTTCTGGCCGATATCCTACCACGCGCCGCCGCCTTGCCCGGGCGTGGTCCGCGTGCGCGATCGACGCCGGAATAGGGCGATCCCTATGCTAGACTCAGGCCTGAGCTCGGGCGCCGCGTGCCGCCCGGATCCCGTCGCTGCGGCGCCGCCTCTTTGACGGGGGCCGGCGAGCCGGCGCGGAGCGGTCGCCGCGTCTCCCCCAATTGCCCGTCCCGACACGTCGACTGGAGCCGTACGCCCATGGTGGCCACCAGAGTTGAACAGAAGATGGTCACCGGCTCCATCAACGGGCAGGCCGTGACGGTCCCGGCCGGCACCTACATCCTGGAGGCAGCGAAGATTGCGGGGATCGAGGTCCCCAATCTCTGCTATCAGCCGCTGCTTCGACCCTGGGGTTCTTGTCGCATCTGCACGGTGGAGATCCTTGGCAAGCGGGGCGGACTGATCGAGAGCTGCACCACCCCCCTGGCCGAGGGCATGGAGGTCCTCACCCACTCGCCCGAGGTCGTCCAGGCTCGTCAGTTCATCCTCCAGATGTACCTGATCGATCACGCCCTCGACTGCCCGACCTGCGACGCCTCCGGCCAGTGCTACCTCCAGGACAATACCTACCTCCACAATATCAACGCGAATCCCTATCGCCGGCCGAAGCTGGCCCAGTCCTACGAGCACTTCAGCGACACGATCGACTACAAGTGGGACCGGTGCATCATGTGCAACCGGTGCACCCGCGTCTGCGACGAGGTGATCGGCGTGATCGCGATCGAGGCCGGCGGCCGGTCGCTCGAGGCGACGATCACCCCCGCCTACGGCATCGACCTGAGCGATACGCTCTGCACGAACTGCGGCATGTGCATCGCGGTCTGCCCGGTCGGGGCCCTGACGGACCGTCACTTCGCCCACCACCCGTGGGAAGTGGACAGCACCGAGACCGTCTGCGGCTTCTGCGATGTCGGCTGCACCCTGAATCCCGAGACCAACCGGGGCGTGGTCCGGCGCGTCTCCCATCTCTGGGACCGGGGCGTCAACCACGGCTACACCTGCGAGCGAGGCAAGTGGGGTCACGAGGAGATCCAGCACCCGGACCGCCTCTTCTACCCCAGCGTTCGCCCCTCCACGGGACCCCGCTACGAGACCACCTGGGATGAGGCCATCGACCACGTCGTCGAGACGCTGGCTCACCACCAGGGCGACGCCTTCGCGGCCCTGGTCAGCCCCGACTCCACCAACGAGGAAGCCTACGTCCTCGGTGCCTTCACCCGGGCGGTGATGGGCACCAACAACATCGATCGCCACCTCTCCCCCGCCCAAGCCCTCGTCGCCTCGGCCATCGAGGCCGCGACGGGGACGGACATCTCCGGCACCAACTCGTTGCAGGAACTCTTCACCGACGTCAAGGCGGGTCTGGTCGTCGGTCCGGACATCACCAAGACCGAGCCAATCGCGTCGTATTGGCTCTACCACTCCCGCCTCTACCGGGAGGCGAAGTACGTCGTCATCAGCCAGGATGAGTTCCCGCTTTGCCACCGGGCCGAGCTGTGGCTGAAGCCCGCCCGTGGCACGACCGCGACGCTGTTGAACGGGATCGCTTTCCAGATCATCGAACTCGGGATGTCCCACCCATCGGTCGCGCCCGCCGCCGGCTTCGACGACTGGCGCGCATCCGTGGCCCGGTTCGACGCCGAGACCGTCGAGCGGGAGACGGGCATCGGGGCCGACGGTCTGCGCCGGGCCGCGATCCTCTACGCCACCGGCGGGCTCGGCGCGGGCATTCCCACGCCCGACGGCGGGTATCCAGCCGCCCTGATCTACCAGACCGCTGCCCATGAAACCGTCACCGCCGATGGCGACGACCCGGCCCTGATCGCGGCAGCCTGCATGAACCTCGCCTTGATCACCGGCAACCTCGGCCGGTCCGGGGGAGGCGTCGCCAACCTGCGCGGCCCGGCGAACTATCAAGGCGTCACCGACATGGGTGCCCACCCGCGCCGGTTCGCCAACGGCCTCGACATCACCGATACCGCCGCCCGGGCCGCCTACTCCGCCGCCTGGTTGCCTCGCTGGGCCGGGCGGGCCACGACTCGCAACGGCTTCGTCCCCGTGCGCGAGCTGCCCCGTGGGCATGGTCTCGGGGTGTTGGATCTGCCGGCCGCGATCGCCGCCGGTCAGGTCACCGCGATGTACGTCGAGGGCACCATCGCCGGTCGCCACCAAGCGATCAATCAGCCTCTCCTCGACGCGATGGCGACCCTTCCGTTTCTGGTCGTGGCGGATTCGTATCCGTCTCCGCTGACCGAGATCGCCCACGTCGTCTTGCCCAAGTCGCTGTACCTGGAAAAGGACGGGACGTTCACGAGCTTCGACCGTACCGTGCAGCGGGTCCGGTCGGTGGTGCCGCCGATGGGCGAGGCCAAATCGGGGACGGAGATCGTCCAGGCGCTCGCGAATCGGTTCGGGTACGGCCTCGACGTGAGCCACCCGACCCGGATCATGACCGAGATCGCCGGACTGGTCCCCGACTACGCCGGCATCTCCTACGCTCGCCTAGAGCGAGGCGGCATGACGGTGCCGTCTGGCGGACCGGGACCGAGCGCTACACCCGCCACCCGCGACACCCGGTACACGCCCGTCCGCTAATCGCCCCGACGGGCGACCGAGGAGATCACGCGCGATGCTCGACGAGATCAAGGGTTTCGGGATTACCCTGAAGCGGTTGGCCAAGCCGACCGCGACCATCGAATACCCGGAAGAGAAAAGGCCGATGGCGGAGCGCTACCGGGGCCTCCCGTCTCTGCGGACCGACCCGGAGACCGGGGAGGCGCTCTGCGTCGCCTGTGGCTTGTGCGCCCGGATCTGCCCGACATCCTGCCTGGAGATGCACGTCGTGCCCTCCGAGGAGGGTGACCGCGAACTCGGCGAGTTCATCTTGCGTTCGGGCCGCTGCATGTTCTGCGGCCTCTGTGCCCAGGTCTGCCCGGTCGACGCGATCACGATGAGCGACGAGTACGAGCTGTCGGTGACCGAGCGGGACGGTCTCATCTACACGAAGACGGAGCTGGCCGCCATCGGCACCCAGTCCCCCGTCTGGTGGGAAGCCGGTTCGGGCGCCGACGACGACTCTCGCCTGCCCCGCGACGGCGCCTACGACCGGTTCCGCGAAGCGGTCGCCGAGAACGAATACGAGAAGCGCTGACGGGCGACGGTGACCGGACGAGTCAGGCGGCCCCGGCCGCCAAGGCTCGCAGGATCGCCATATTCTTGCGGTCCCCCTCGCCGTCGTCGCCCTTCTCCGTCTCCAGGATGCCGGGGAGATCGGCCCAGCGGTCGTCTCGTAGGAACCAGCCGAACCCCTCCCGACCGATCTCTCCCTCGCCGATGTGGGCGTGGCGATCCTTGTGACTGCCCAAGCCATGTCGGGAGTCATTGAGGTGGATGGCTCTGACGGCCTCGAGCCCGACCGTGTCCGCGATGGTCGTGACGAGGGCCCGGTAATCTGCCTCGGCCCGGTAGTCGTACCCGGCGGCGAAGAGGTGGCACGTGTCCAGGCAGATCCCCACCCGCTCCGGCCGAGCCACGGCTGCAAGGATCACCCACAACTCTTCCAGCGTGGCACCGAGTGTCGTCCCCGTCCCGGCCGTCGTCTCCAGCAGCGTCATGGATTCCGGCGCGTCGGCCGATCCGTAGACACCGTCCAGGGCTGCCACGACCCGGGCCAGACCCGCTTCGGTGCCCGCCCCGACGTGCGCACCGGGGTGAACCACCAATATTGGGACGCCCAGCGAATCACAGGAGCGTAACTCCCCCGCGAGCGACCCGGAGGACTTTTCCCAGAGTGTGTCGTCGGGAGAGGCGAGGTTGATCAGGTACGACGCGTGAGCGACCAAGGCCGATGGCGCGATTCCCACTTCGGTGACCTTGGCGTGGAAGGCGGCGACATCGTCCTCCGAGGGGGCTTTGACCGCCCACTGGCGTTGGTTCTTGGTGAAGATCTGGCAGGCGTCCATCCCGTACCCGGCAGCGCGTTCGAGCGCCTTATAGGCGCCGCCCGCGGTCGACATGTGAGCACCGAGCCGCATGGGTTACTCCTGGGTGACCGGCGACCCGTGCGCGGGAGGACCGCCATACTGACGCGTCACAGCGTATCATGACGGCGAACGGACGGTCGCCGCGCCCAGGCACACCGGTGGTCTCCCGGGTGATCCCGCGGGAACATGCCGGGTACCCGGACGACTGTCCCCCCGGCCCAGCTGGCCGGTCCGTCCCCCGTCCCGCCAAGCGTCGAGGTGACAAGCGTGCCGGACGATTCGATCCACATGTCGCTCGTCGTGCCCGCCTTTAACGAGATGGCGCGGATCGAGTCCTCACTCAAGACGATTTTGGCTTTCTTCGCCGAGCAACCGTACACCTCGGAAATTATCCTTGCCGATGACGGCAGCACCGACGAGACCGCGCGGATCGCCCGCGCGATGTTCGCCGGGCACCCGACCGCGCGGGTGGTGACGATCCCGCATGGCGGAAAGGCCCGGGCGGTCCGTCAGGGAATGACCGAGGCCCGGGGCGAGCTGGTCGCCTTCTCGGACATTGACCTCGCTACCCCTCTCCATTACCTGAACGACCTGCGGTCATCTGTCCTGAGCGGGTGCCAGATCGCGATCGCTTCCCGGGAAGGGATCGGGGCTCAGCGGATGGACGAACCGGGTTATCGCCACTTCATGGGCCGCGTCTTCAACCTACTCGTCCGCATCGTGGTCTTGCCGGGCATCGACGACACCCAATGCGGGTTCAAGGTCTTCGAGCGAGACACGGCCCACGCCATCCTCGCCAAGAGCCGGCTCTACGCCTCGGCCGACGAGCGGGTGGTCGGGCCACGTGTGACAGCCTTCGATGTCGAACTGCTCTTCGTCGCGAAGCGCCTCGGGTACCGCGTCTGCCCGATCCCGGTGATCTGGACCGCCGGCTCCCAGAGTAAGGTCAACCCGGTCAGCGACACCTGGAACAACCTCAAGGACGTGCTGCGAATTCGCCTCAACGCCTGGCGCGGGCTGTACCGATAGCGGATCAAGGGCCGGTGGCCACCGAAATCGGGCCGAATCTCCCATGGCCGCATGAGTCCCCCGGCGTCTACGGTGGGAATGGTCGGGAGACGAGGCACCGAGCGGGATGGGGAGCGGCATGGAAGGCGACCTGAACGAGTTTCAACTGTCCGACATCCTCCAGTTCATCTCGTTCGGGAGCCGGTCGGGCGTGCTCGAGATCCTGCGCCCCGGCGCGGTTCACCGGATCACCTTCACGGCGGGGGTCATCACCGGGCTCTCCGCCGCTGGCTGGAGCATCACCGAGGCGTTGCTGGAATCGAATCTCGTGCCTCAGGATGTCCTCAACGGGATGGTACGGGACAATGTCCAGGTCGATCTCCGTGGCCCGATCCTGGCTGGCGGCTACATGACGGCCGACGACTGGAACGCGTTCATCGCCCGCCAGGTCGAATCGCTCCTCTATCGTCTCTTCGATTCTCGCCAGGGCAAGTTCCGCTTCCGGCAGTTGGGTACCATCGAGTTCCAATGGCTGCCGGTCAGGATCACCACTGATCGCGCCGTGCTGGAGGGCACCCGGTGGAGCGAGACGTGGTCCCAAGTCGATCCTTCACTGAGGGTCCCGGGAGCGAGATTCGGCGCCACCGCGACCCGGCTCGAAGCCCCGATCAGGGTGTCGCCGACCCAGTGGCGGGTATTCGTGGCGAGCCGGGATCCCGGATCGCTGAACCAACTCGCCACCCGGGCCGTCCTCAGCGAAGTCGAGGCATTAGAGGCTTTGCGGGCCCTCACCGGACATGGGCTAATCGTCATCCTCTAGCGTGGTCCTCATGAAGCGTCGGTCTCGTGTTTCCCCTGTCACGGCGGACCAGATCACCCCAGCTCCGCCGAGCACCGGGCGAATCGCACGGGACGCGCGATGCTGAGTACAATAGGGCTATGATGGCTTCTGCACGGCGCGGTTCACGGGGGGACACGGGTTACCGTCCCCCGGACTTCGCATCGCGAGCGATTGGCGACTGCACGGGTGGATGACCTGCCAGGGATCCTGTCCGAACTGCGAGAAACGTGTTGCCGGGAGTTCGCCGCGGCCGAGGCGGCCCTCGGCGGCGTGGACTCGCGTCTCGCCGAAGTCCTGAGGTCGGCCGACTCCGAGCGCGATCACATGCAGCGGTTCGTCGATGAGCTCTCGCTCGAGTCGGGACTCGACTCCTCGCTGATCGCCTCTCCCCTGCAGGCTCGATCCGTAGTCCACCTCTCGGCCGTCACAGAGTCGCTGGGGCGGATGGAAGAGACGCTCCAGCAGGCCACGGCGTTGAAGGCCACGGTCGAGCTGTTGATCCAACTCACCCGCCAGTCCCAAGAACGACTGGGCCCCGACTTCGCCTTCATGTCGGTCTTCGACCTCGATGACGCGTTGGCCCGCCAGGCGATGAACGCCGCCCGGGAGGACGAACGGAAGCGGCTCGCCCGCGAGATTCATGACGGACCCGCCCAGGTCATGGCGAACGCGATCTTCAGCGTCGAGATCGCCGAGCAGATCAGTCGGCGCGCCTCTCCGGTCCAGGCGGCCGACGAGTTGCGCCGCGTGCGAACGTTACTGAAGGAAGGCGTGGCCGAGATCCGGCGGTTCATGTTCGACCTCCGCCCCACCATGTTGGAAGACCAAGGCCTCGTGCCGACCGTTCAGCGCTACGTCGATGACTACAGCCGGTTCTTTGGCAAGCGGGTCAGCCTGCGCGTCATCGACGAATCCTTCGAGCTCAGCCCGGACGAAGAATTGACGGTTTTTCGGACCGTGCAGGAGGGTCTCCAGAATATCCAGAAGCATGCCGCCGTCGATCGGGCCAGCGTTGAACTCCTCCGGGTCGGTACCAGCCCGGAGCTGGTCATCCGCGACAGTGGGAAAGGGTTCCCCGCGGACGACACGCCCAGTCGCCGGGCGGGCGGTTCTGGCTTACGGGGCATGCGGGACCGGGCCAGGCTGATCGGCGCGGAGTTGTCGATCACCAGCGAGGTAGGGATAGGGACCGAGATCCGGCTCCGCCTGGCCAGTCGCACGGGCTCCACCGGAAAGGCGGGTACATGAGCGATCCGACGCGTCGTAAGGGCCAGTCGATGAACCGCATCCAGGTGCTGATCGTCGACGATCATCCCCTCTTCCGGCGGGGTATCCGGTGGAGCATCGAGGACGAGGACGACCTGCTCGTCGTGGGCGAGGCGGGCGATGGGCAAGCGGCCCTGAAGCAGATCGACCAATACGTCCCGGACGTGGTCCTGATCGATATCAACATGCCGATCATGAGCGGCCTCGAGGTGACGCGGATCCTGAAGCGTCGCCACCCCCAGACCGGCGTCATCATCCTGACGATGCACGAGGACGACGAGCAACTCTTCCACGCCATCCGAGTCGGGGCGTCGGCCTACAGCACCAAGGATGTCGAGGCCAGCCAGATCGTCTCCCTGATCCGGCGCGTGGCCCGGGGCGAGTACCTCATCAACGAGAATGTTCTCTCCCGGCCGTTCGTCGCCTCTCGGGTGTTGGACCAGTTCCGAGAACTCTCCCAGGGGGAGGCCCCGGTCGAGGGCGTGTTCTCCCCGCTGACGCCCCGGGAAGTCGAGATCCTCGATTCCGTCGCCCAGGGCAACAGTAATAAGGAGATCGCCTCGATCCTCCAGATCTCCGACCAGACCGTCAAGAATCACATCACGTCGATCCTGCGCAAGCTGGCCGTCAACGATCGCACCCAGGCCGTCATCTACGCCCTCCGCCACGGCTGGATCACCCTCGAAGACGAGTGACCGTTCGATCGCGGCTCACCGCCGCGAGAATTGCCGGGCCATCTCGTCCTGGGTGAGATGGATCATCGTTGGCCGGCCGTGGCCGCAGGCGCGCGGCTGGGCCGACCGTTCCAAGTCGGCGACCAACTCCCGCATCTCCGGGATCGAGAGCGGTTGGCCCGCCCGGATCGACGTGTGGCAGGCGGTGCTGATCGCCACCGATTCCAGCCACGACTGGCCGTCCCCACCACTGACCAGTTCATCGAGGATCGCCCGGAATCGCCCGGGCAGGTCACCGCCTCGCGCCACGGCCGGGACCGAGCGGACGACCACCGACCCGTCCCCGAACGGGTCGACCTCGAAGCCGATCGCGGCCAGCTCATCCCGGCTCCGCTCGCACATCGTCACTTGCTCCGGCGTCAGGTCGATCACCATCGGTTCGAGCAGGGGTTGGCGATCGACCTGCTGACCCACCAACTGCCCCATGATTCGCTCGAACAGGACCCGCTCGTGGGCGGCGTGCTGGTCGATCAGGTACATGCCCGCCGGCCCCTCGGCGATGATGAAGCTCCCCCCGATCTGACCCAGGACGCGTAGCATCGGCAGCCCGGACGGGTGCTCCCCGGGCCGGTGGGCCGGGCCATCGTCCGCCGGGTCAGACAACGCGTTCCTCGCGGCTGGCATCGGCATCGCCAACGGCGTCGGCTGGGCCGGGTCGTCACCCCGGTCCAAGGACCGTTCCCAGGTCACGGCCGGCAGGCGGTCCCGGGGAGCCCCGGCCAAGGCGGCGTGGGCCGTCCGCTGCACCGCCCGGGCGGCGGCCCGCTCGTCATGGAAGCGGACCTCGGCCTTGGTCGGGTGGACATTGACGTCGACCGCCGACGGGTCCACCGTCAGGTGCACGGTCGCCACCGGGTGCCGCCCGACCATCAGCAGGCTATGGTAGGCCTCCTCCAGCGCGAACCCGAGCGAGCGGTGCTGGATCCAGCGGCCATTGACGAAGAAGTGCATCGCCTGCCGGTGCGACTTGGTCAGCGACGGCAGGCCGACCCACCCCGACACCGAGACCCCCGGCACCGCCAACGATGCTTCCAGGTCCGATAGGGGCAGGATCCCGCCGGCGACCTCTGGCCCGTGGATCGCGATCGCGATCGCGGCCAGGTCGCCCCGGCCGTCGGTGGCCAGCGATTGCCTCCCGTCGTGGCTCAACCGGAAGCGGATAAATGGATAGGCCGAGGCGTAGGCGCCGATCATCCGGCCGATGTACGTCGCCTCCGTCCCCGGTTGGCGCAGAAAGGCCCGCCGGGCCGGGACGTTGCCGAACAGGTCCCGGACGGTGACCACCGTCCCGGTCGGCATCGCCACCGCTCGCACCGGCCGGACGATCCCGAAATCGACGACCATCTCCGCGCCCGCGTCGTTGCCAGACGGCCGGCCGCGGATCGAGAATCGGGAGATCGCCGCGATGCTCGGCAGGGCCTCGCCCCGGAACCCGAGGGTGGTCAGTCTGGAGAGGTCCTCGAAGCTCGTCAGTTTGGACGTGCCGTGTCGCTCGATCGCGGCCACCAGGTCGTCCGGCCCCATCCCGGCCCCGTCGTCGGTGACCTGGATCAGGGCCGAGCCCCCGGCCTCGATGGCGACGCTGATCTCGCGCGCGCCGGCGTCGATGCTGTTCTCGACGAGCTCTTTGACCACGGAGACCGGGCGCTCGACCACCTCGCCGGCGGCGATCTTGCCAATCGTCTCGTCCGTCAGCCGCAGGATCGGCATGCGACGTGTTGTCCTTCGGGGCATGAGGAGATGAGAGGTGCGGGAGAGTGTGGTCCCAGTATACCCACGCTCCCTCAGCCACCACCCGGGAAGAGCGAGTCTCCCCGCCGGTGGGCCGACACCGAACGGCTGGCGGCGTCGAAGAACCGCCATGGTCGCTCCACGGCCCGCGTGATCCCGATCCGCGCTCCCGCCCGCGGGTCACGCGGCGCCGCCCCGGCCGTGAGCCACAGGCGATCACTCGCCGCCACGTCCGTCTCCTGATCGGCCAGTGTGATCCCACAGGCCCGGCACAGCGACCCCGGCCCGGCGCAGAGCCGCCCGTCGGGAATTTCCGGCCGCCGCGACCGCATCGTCTCGATCCCGGTCACCGGTTCGAGCGCCCGGATCAGGACCGCCCCAGCGTGGCCCTCTCCATCGGTCACGAGGTTCAGCATCGCGTGTAGTCCATAGGCGGTGTACATGTAGACGAGACCCGGCATGCCCCAGACCACCCGGACATGGCCATTGCGGCGAAAGGACGCATGGGCGGCCGGGTCAGTCTCCCCGCCGTAGGCTTCCGCCTCAACGATGGTGCCGCTCAACACACCAGCCTCATCGCGAACGTGGAGCACTCGTCCGATCAGGTCGCGAGCCACCTCGATCGAGGGCCGGGCATAAAACCCCCGCGTCAATCGGGATGTCTCCACCGGGAGATCCTCCTCACGCGCCCGGTCCGGTCGCCAATCGGCGCTGTCCCCGGCGCTCAACCGCGCAGGGCCGCCAGACGACCCTCCAGCACCGTGATCCTCTCCTCGGTGGTCGCGAGCCGTCGCCGCTGGACATCGACCACATTGGCCGGGGCGCGGCTGATGAAGGCTTCGTTCGACAATTGTGCGGTCGCCCGTCCGCGCTCGGCCCGCGCTTCCCCCAGTTCCCGGCCAAGCCGCTCCGTCTCGACCGCGACGTCGATCATTCCCGTCAGGGGCAACGTCGCGACCGCGTCGCCCGCCACCACGGTCAGCGCGTCTGGACCCGCTTCCGGCCTCTCCGCCACGAACCGCAACGCCGCCGGATCCACCCGCGCCAGGCTGGCCAGTTCATCTCGGGCCGACTCGATCTCGCCCGCCGCCTGACCACAGAAGACGTCGGCCGCGATCCTCCGGCCCGGCTCTACCCCGGCTTCGGCCCGCGCGTTCCGGATGCCCCGGACGATCTCGATCAGGGCACCGAAGGTCGCCTCCGCGCCCTCGTCCCGCTCCCCCGCGACCGGCCACGGGGCAATCATGACGCTCTCCCCGGCGTGTGGCACCGCTTGCCAGAGGGACTCCGTGACGAAGGGCATGAACGGGTGGAGCAAACGCAAGCTGCGCTCGACCACATAGGCCAGCGTCGTCGCCACCTCCCCCTCGCGGTCCGTCCCCTGCCGGACTTTGGCCGCCTCGATGTACCAGTCGCACAGTTCCGACCAGACGAAGTCCTGAGCCTGCCTGGCCGCCTCCCCATAGAGGTGCTGGCCCATGAGGGACGTCACCTCGGCAGTCACCGCGTCGCAGCGGCTCATCACCCAACGATCGGTCAGGGCGGACGGCTCCGGGCGCAAAGGCCCGTCCGGGCCCATCGGCACCGGGTTCGCCTCGAACCACCGCCGCGAGAACCGGATCGCGTTCCACAGTTTGTTGGCGAAGTTGCGGGCCGCCTCGACCCGCTGCTCGCTGAGCCGCATATCGTTGCCCGGCGAGGCCTGAGTCAGCAGGGTGAAGCGCAGGGCGTCCGAGCCGTACGTGGCGGTGATCTCCGTCGGGTCCTCCGAGTTGCCCTTGGTCTTGCTCATCCGGGCCCCCTCGGCGTCCCGGACGGTGCCGTGGAGGTAGACGGTGTGGAACGGCACCTCGCCCATGATCTCCATGCCGAAGAAGACCATCCGGGCCACCCAGAAGAACAGGATGTCGTATCCCGTCTCCATCACCGAAGACGGGTAGAACCGGCGCAGGTCCTCGGTCTCGTCCGGCCAACCAAGGGTCGAGAACGGCCACAGGCCAGAACTGAACCAGGTATCCAGCACGTCCGGATCCTGTTCGACCTCGCCCCCACAGACCGGGCAGGCATCGAGGCACTCCTCGACGCTCACCGTCACCTCGCCACAGCCCTCCACGACGCAGGTCCAGACGGGGATGCGGTGCCCCCACCAGAGCTGACGGGAGATGCACCAGTCCCGGATGTTGGTCATCCAGTTGAGGTAGACGCCCTTGAATCGATCCGGCACGAACGTCAGGCGCCCGTCGTTGGCGGCATCGACGGCCGGCGCCGCCAGCGGCCCCATCGTTACCCACCATTGTGGGCTGACCAAGGGCTCGATGATCGTGTCGCAGCGTGAGCAGTGGCCGACCGGGTGGGTGTGCGGTTCTTCCCGGACCAGGACGCCGAGCCGACCCAGTTCGGCGACGACCTCTCGCCGGGCCTCGGCCGTCGTCATCCCGGCGAACCGCCCCACCTCGCCGGTCATCGTGGCATCGGGACCGATCACGGCGATCGAGGCGAGCCCGTGGCGGCGGCCGATGTCAAAGTCGTTCGGATCGTGGGCCGGGGTGACCTTGACCGCCCCGGAGCCGAAGGCCGGGTCGACGGCCTCGTCGGCCACGATCGGGATCGACCGGCCGAGGATGGGCAAAGTCAGCCGCCGCCCGACCAGGTGCGCGTACCGCTCGTCGTCCGGGAACACGGCCACGGCGGTATCGCCGAGCATCGTCTCGGGCCGGGTGGTGGCGACGACGATCGTTTCGTCCGCGTCCGACCCCTCGACCGGATAGGCCAGGTGCCAGAGCATCGAGGCCTCGTCCCGGTAGGCCACCTCTAGGTCTGACAGGGCGGTCCGGCAGCGGGGGCACCAGGAGATCAGCCGCTCGCCCCGGTAGATCAGTCCCCGGTCGTAGAGGTGCTTGAAGGCGTGGCGAACGGCCCGGGCCGGGCCGGGGTCCATGGTGAAGGCGAATCGCGTCCAATCGCAAGATGCCCCCAAGACCTTCATCTGCTCTCGGATCCGGCCCCGGTACCGGTCCATCCAATCCCAGACCCGGGCCAGGAACGCATCCCGGCCGAGGTCGTGGCGCGTGAGTCCCTCGGCGGCCAACTCCCGCTCGACCACCCACTGCCCGGCGATCCCGGCGTGGTCGGCACCGGGAGTCCACAGCGTCGGTTCGCCCCGCATCCGGTGCCAGCGCACCATCGCGTCTTCGACGGCGACGAAGAGGGCATGGCCGATGTGCAACTCGCCGGTCACATTCGGCGGGGGCATGACGACGACGAACGTCTCGCCCTCGCCGTCCCGCGGCCGGAAATAGCCCGACTCGTCCCACCAGTCGTAGAGGCCCCGCTCGATCCTCGCCGGGTCGTAGGCCTTGGCCAATCCCTCACCGTCCCCCGGTGCCCTGCCCGTCCACTCCACCGTATCGGCCATCTCCGATTCCCCCTCGCTCGCTCACGGCCGGGACGGGCCAATGGATCTCTGGAAAACGACGAAACCCGCCCAGCGCTCTCGCGCAAGGACGGGCGAACCCGCGGTACCACCTTGCTTCGGCCCACCCCGGGGTCGGCCGCTCTCTGCCACGCGCTATCGGGCGTACCCGGATCGGCCTCGGTGGGCCCGTGACCCACCTCGACCCATCACCTCGGGGGCGACTTCGGCGACCACCAGACCATCCGGGACTCTCAATCGACGATCCCGGTCCCTGTCGGCGGTTGGCCTGCCTACTCCTCCCCGTCTGCGGTCTGGGGCGATTCTGACGTTCACGAACCCGGGTGTCAACCTCAGCCGACGCGAGCGGCGATCATCAGCCGAGCCATGCGGATCGCCCGGGTGAGGAATCTGGAGGCTCATCAGACGATGACCCTCCCGGTGGTCGGGGCGACGCTTGCTGCGCCCCATAGGCATCAAGCGAAGGGCCGTTGGGCAGCGTCCGTCCGACTCGTGATCGTCCAGGCAGGGAGGAGCGGGGTCGTCCCGTGCCTGCACGGTCGTCACGCTCGTTCGATATCTGGTCAGCGGAGACGAGAATCACCGCCAACATGGTCCGATCCCCCTCTCGATCGGCTTGTCTTGCTACCTATGGGGCGGCCCGGGCTCGGCCCCAACCGGCGGTCACTCAGCCGTACCGTGTCCGCCAAGGTGTGACAGGCCGTCACCTCAATGGTGTACGTCCACCGCCTCTCATGGTAAAATCGTGTGGCGTACACTTGTTCGTCCCCTGCTTGCTCACCGTCTTCACCCGACTTCCCTCGAGGACAGCGCCATGCCTCCCCTGCACGAGTTCTTGGTCGTACGTGGCGCCCGCGAACACAACCTCAAGGACATCGACGTCTCGATCCCCCGCGACAAGCTGGTCGTCTTCACCGGCCTGTCCGGCTCGGGTAAGTCCTCGCTGGCTTTCGACACCATCTTCGCCGAGGGCCAGCGTCGCTACGTCGAGTCCCTATCAGCCTACGCCCGCCAGTTCCTCGGCCAGATGGAGAAACCCGACCTCGACCACATCGAGGGCCTCTCTCCCGCCATCTCGATCGACCAGAAGGGCACCAGCCGCAACCCGCGATCGACCGTCGGGACCGTCACCGAGATCTACGACTACCTCCGGCTGCTCTTCGCCCGGGTCGGTCACCCACACTGCCCTATCTGCGGTTTGCCGATCGTCCAGCAGTCGGTCCAGCAGATGTCCCAGCAGGCGTTCTCCCTGCCCGACGGCTCCCGCCTGTTGGTGCTGGCGCCCGTGATCCGGGATCGGAAGGGGGAGCACGCCGGGACACTGGAGGAGATTCGCCGCCAAGGGTTCGTCCGGGTCCGGGTCGACGGTGTCGTCCGCGACTTGGATGAGGACTTGAAGCTGGCCAAGACGAAGAAGCACACGATCGAGGTGGTGGTGGACCGCCTGGTCGTCCGGCACGAGGAAGGCGTCTCCCCGGAAGACCATCCGGACCGCCTCCGGCTGATCGAGTCGCTGGAGACGGCGCTGCGGATCGCCGACGGGCTGGCGATCGTGCAGGTGGTCGATGGCGAGGCGCTGACCTTCTCCGAGAAGTTCGCCTGCCCGGACCACGGCGTGGTCGGGCTGAGCGAGATCGAGCCGCGCAACTTCTCGTTCAACTCCCCCCACGGCGCCTGCCCGACCTGCACCGGCCTGGGCACGACGATGGAGTTCGACCCCGACCTGGTGATCCCGAACAGGATGCTCTCGATCCGCCAGGGTGCCATCCAACCCTGGGCCCGGGCCGGCAAGGAGAGCCAGACCTGGTACGACTCACTGCTGGCGGGCCTCTCCGACCGGTATGGGATCGACCTGCACCAGCCGATCTCGGCCCTCTCGTCCGAACAGCTCTCGGTGATCCTCTTCGGCAACAACGGCGAGCCGTTGACCGTGAAGTACACCTCGGCCAAGGGGAAGACCCGCGGCTACGACGTGCCCTTCGAGGGCGTCATCCCTCACCTGAAGCGGCGCTACGGCTCGACCACCTCCGACTTTATCAAGGAAGAGATCGGCCGCTACATGTCGGCGCGGCCCTGCCCGAGCTGTCACGGCGCCCGCCTCAAGCCCGAGATCCTCTCGGTCCTGGTCGACGGCCGCTCGATCCTCGACGTCACCAGCGGACCGATCCGCGAAGTGCGGGACTGGGCGACCTCGTTGGCCGGCGAACCGCGACCGGGGGCGCTCCCCCTCTCCGAGCGGGAGCGGCTGATCGCCCGCCAGATCGTCAAGGAGATCCGGGAACGCCTCGGTTTCCTGATCGACGTCGGCCTCGACTACCTGACCCTGGACCGGGCCGCCAACACCCTCTCCGGCGGCGAGGCCCAGCGCATCCGCCTGGCGACCCAGATCGGCTCCAGCCTGATGGGCGTCCTCTACATCCTCGACGAACCGAGCATCGGCCTCCACCAGCGCGACAATGCCCGCCTGATCAAGACCCTCCTCCGCCTGCGCGACCTCGGCAACACCCTGATCGTCGTCGAACATGACGAGGACACGATGCGGGCCGCCGACTGGATCCTCGACATCGGCCCCGGCGCCGGTGTCCACGGCGGGGAGGTCGTCGCCTCCGGCACCCTGGCCGAGATCGAGGCCACGCCCGGCTCGATCACCGGGCAGTTCATGAGCGGCCGCCGCTCGATCCCGATCCCGGACACCAGGCGTCCCGGCAACGGAAAGTCGCTCCTCCTGCGCGGGGCGACGGGCAACAACCTGCGCGACGTCACGGTGCGGTTCCCGCTCGGGACATTCATGTGCGTCACCGGCGTCTCCGGCTCCGGCAAGAGCAGCCTGGTCACCGACACGCTCTACCCTCGACTGGCCCAGGAACTGCATGGTTCCCGCCAGCGCCCCGCCGGCCACGTCGCCCTGGAGGGGGTCAAGCACCTCGACAAAGTGATCGACATCGACCAGAGCCCGATCGGACGCACCCCGCGCTCCAACCCCGCCACCTACACGGGGGTCTTCACCCCGATCCGGGACCTCTTCGCCTCGATGCCGGAGGCGAAGGTCCGGGGATACCTGGCCGGCCGCTTCTCTTTCAACGTCAAGGGCGGCCGCTGCGAGTCCTGCAAGGGCGAGGGCATCATCCAGATCGAGATGAATTTCCTGCCCAACGTCTTCGTTCCTTGCGAGGTCTGCAAGGGCAAGCGGTACAACCGTGAGGCACTGGAGATTACCTATAAGGGGAAGAACATCTCCGATGTCCTCGACATGACGGTGGCCGACGCCCACGTCTTCTTCGAGCACATCCCCAGCATCTCCAACAAGCTCAAGACCCTCGATGATGTCGGCCTCGGCTACATCACCCTCGGCCAGCCGGCCCCCCAGCTCTCGGGCGGCGAGGCCCAGCGGGTGAAACTGGCCTCGGAACTCTCTCGTCGCGCGACCGGGCGGACGATGTATATCCTCGACGAGCCGACCACCGGCCTGCACTTCGCGGACATCGAGCGGTTGCTCGGCGTCCTCCAGCGCCTCGCCGACGGCGGCAACACGATCCTCGTCATCGAGCACAACCTGGACGTGATCAAGTCGGCCGACTGGGTGATCGACCTCGGTCCCGAGGGTGGCAACGGTGGCGGCATGGTGATCGCCGAGGGGACACCGGAGGCGATCGCCTCCGCGCCCGGCTCGTTCACCGGCGACTTCCTGCGGCCGATCCTGGGCGTCGAGGCCATGGCGGCCGACTGACCGGCTTCGTCTGCCGCGGTCGGTCACCCCGGTGAGAGGTGGTCAACAGGGGGTGACGGGCTGCCAGTGACGTGCCATAACCCTACCGTCGGTGCCCGGGGGCTGCTACCATAGGAACAGGTTCGGATGGTTGGATATTGGTTGCAACCGGAGCCTGGTGCGAAGGTCCCCGCGGCAACCCTGATCGTGACGAGGAATCGACAGGGTGAACAGAGCCGTCCTGGTCTTGAACCAGAACTATGAGCCGCTCAACGTCTGCAACGTCCGGCGCGCCTTCGTGCTCGTCTTCGACGGCAAGGCCGAGGTTTTGGAGGAGCACGCCGCCACCGTGCGATCGGCGACGCGTGCCTACCCTTTTCCGTCCGTGATCCGGATGACCTACCTCATCCGCCGCCCCAGGCCGCGGGTGAAGTTGACCCGGCGCGAGATCTTCATCCGCGACGATTACACCTGCCAGTATTGTGGCCGCCACTCCCATGACCTGACCATCGACCACATCATCCCCCGCTCCCGGGGCGGTGGTCACTCGTGGGACAACTTGGTCTCGGCCTGCAAGAGCTGCAACCATCGCAAGGGCGGCAAGTCGCTGACCCAGGCCCGGATGGACCTACGGACGGTCCCGGCCGAGCCGCGGGCCGGCATGTACTACACCATCGAACGCCGTCTCGATAGCCACGTCGTCGAGGCCTGGTGGAAGTTCCTCCCCGGCTTCCGGCCGATCGACTTCGCCGCGTCTAGCCAGTCGGCCGCCCTCGCCTCCTGAGGCGGGCGGGCCGACGGGCCGCGAGGACACCCCCGCATCCTCTCGTCAACGACCACGCCAACACCATCGGCCATCGCCAGGTCCGGCCCGACCGCGGTGCCCGGCGGTGCGACCCGCGAAAGGGAGTCCCATGATCGACACCCACCTCATCCGCGAGCGGCCGGATCTGGTCCGGGCCGCGATGGCCAAGCGCGGCATGGACGCGCCGATCGACGCGATCCTGAATCTGGAGGAACGGCGGCGCCAGACGCTCACCTCCGTCGAGGCGTTGAAGGCCGAGCGCAACCAGGGCTCAAAGCTGGTCCAGAAGGCCGCCGATGCGGCCGAGCGCCAGTCGCTGATCGAGAACCTGCGGGCGCTCGGGGACGACATCGACCGCCTGGACGTCGATTCCCGCACGATCGACGACGAGCTGAACGCCCTGCTGCTGACCGTCCCCAACCTGCCGGCGGATATGGTCCCGGACGGGGCGGACGAGCGGGATAACGTGATCCTCTCGGAGCGGGGCGAGGCGCCGGCGTTCGACTTCATCCCCAAGCCGCACTGGGAACTGGGCGAGACGCTGGGGATCATCGACTTCGAACGCGGCGTCAAGGTCGCCGGGGCCAGGAACTACATCCTGGTCGGCGACGGCGCCCGACTGCAACGGGCCCTGATCGACTGGATGCTCGACCTCCACACCCGCCAACACGGCTACGTCGAGGTCGCACCGCCCTATCTGGTCCCGGCCGAGATGCTGGTCGGCACCGGCAACCTGCCGAAGTTTGGCGACACCCTCTACCACGACGCGGAAGAGGACAAGTGGCTGATCCCGACCGCCGAGGTTCCGGTCACCAACATGTACCGCGATGAACTCATCGCCGAGTCGGCCCTGCCGATCAATCACGTCGCCCACACCCCCTGCTTCCGGCGCGAGCAGATCTCGGCCGGCCGCGAAGTGCGGGGCATCAAGCGTGGCTACCAGTTCGAGAAGGTCGAGCTGGTCAAGTTCGTCCATCCGGACGATTCGGACGCCGAGCACGCCCGCCTCCTCGACCACGCCGAGGCGGTCCTCGACGGTCTGGGCCTGCGCTCGCGCAGGCTCCAACTATGCGCCGGTGACCTCTCGTTCACCTCGGCATACACCGTCGACCTCGAGGTCTGGGCGCCTGGGTCTGGGGAATGGCTGGAGGTGTCGTCCGTCTCCGCCTTCCGCGACTTCCAGGCCCGCCGCGCCAACCTGCGCTTCCGGCCGGAGGGGGGCGGCAAGCCGCGCCATCTCCATACCCTGAACGGTTCCGCGCTGGCCCTGCCCCGAACGATGATCGCGATCCTGGAAACTTATCAACGTGAGGACGGGTCGATCCGCTTGCCGAACGCCGTTCGCCCCCATTTCCGTGAACAAGAGACGATCACGCCGCGCCGGTCCGTTGTTCGGGTGTAGGCCCCAGACACCCACGGTCGCCCAGGACCGCCCTCGGAACACGCTCGCAAAGCCCGTTGTGGCCGCCGGAATCGTGGCGTATACTGGGGCTCCGGTCGCGGCGGTGCCCGGGAGAGGTGGCCGAGCGGTTTAAGGCAACTGTCTTGAAAACAGTCGAGCGAGAGCTCCGCGAGTTCGAATCTCGCCCTCTCCGCCCGGATGGACGGGAACCCCGGGGGCGTCGGTAGCGCGGCGGACCCGAACGCGGAGACACCGGCGCCAGACGACCACCTGGCGGCGAACGATCGACGAGACGAGGTGGGCCCACGGGTCCGGGCCGGCACGGGAAGGTGCCAGAGTGGTCGAACGGGGCCGCCTGCTAAGCGGTTGATGGCTTTTATTGGTCATCCGAGGGTTCGAATCCCTCCCTTCCCGCCCAAGTCATTCGATCGAGAGTCGGGGTATCCGGTGGCCCCGGTCGGACCGCGCGACTATACTGACCATCGACGCTCGAAGCGTCGTAGCCAAACATGTGCCCGTAGCTCAGGGGATAGAGCGCTTGGTTGCGGACCAAGAGGTCGGGGGTTCAATTCCCTCCGGGCATACCCTCAGACGAGATTCCCCATATTCGTCGGATCGATGGACTCGCCGGACGATCGGCCTCCGTGAGTAGACTCTTTCCCGCTGTTACGTTCTTCAGCGGGCTTCGTTGTGGTCCTGACCCTGGTTCTATTTGATGAGCTGTCATCCGCGTTGAATCCAACCTGGCACTGTCAGGCCGCGAAATGGCCCACTGCCAACACTCGCCAGGCCCCGATCCCATACCGTTCAGAGTGCCCCGGGCGTCCCCCCTTCGCTGCGTGGAGAGGTGACCACCACATCGAACGTTCTATCCATCTCAGCATGATGCCAAACGATGAACACGGGGAAGCGGTAGGATCACCGGGTCGGAGGTAATACGTCGCCTCATTTCGCACGGAGCATCGCAATGGCCGATGACGATACCGAGCTCTATGGAGGCGTCCCCCGGTACTTTCTCGAGAGCTTCGTCAGCCCCGATATCACACCCCAATGTAACACCTGCCTTTGGCAAGACCCGCGGGTGTGGGACCGATGCCGGGCGTCCCCCAAGCGTTTTCCCGCCGCCATCATCTACAACGAGTTCGACCACCGATAACATGACCCCGCCGGAGATCGTGGGTTCCGGTATCATCCCCGAGACGTGGCTATCCCACATCCGTTGGACGACTCGGAGCGAGCATTCCGTTAGTACTCAACTGGGACTCCATCTTTCTCGCTCCGGCCATTGTGCCAACGCTGGCGCCACCACCGTCGCCGCATTCGATCGAGGTGTGTCCCATGGCGCGACGACTCATCGAGCAAACCGTTCCCTCCGGTCCGGCGCCTCCAACCATGAGCTTCGAAGCGTTCCTCGACTGGTACGACGAGGGCTCCCGCGGGGAGTGGGTCGATGGTGAGGTGTTGCCGTTCATGGCCCCGTCCCGAGTCCACCAGCAATTGATCAGTTTTCTCAACACCCTTCTCTGGACCTATGCCGACCTGCGCGGGCTGGGGACCGTGATGCTCTCGCCGTTCGGGATGCGACTTCGCGATGGACGTTCCTTCCGGGAACCCGATCTCCTCTTCGTGGCAAAGGCAAACGAGCACCGGCTGACCAGTCAGTGGTTGGACGGTCCAGCGGACCTCGTCATCGAACTGGTCTCCGACGACAGCGTGACGCGAGACGGACGAGACAAACTCGCCGAATACGCCGCGGCGGGGATCGCCGAGTACTGGGTGATCGATCCCCGCCCGGGACGGCAGCGAGCGCGTTTCCTCCGGCTCGGCGATGACGGGGCCTTCCAGGACATCCCCCTCGACGCGACGAGGCGCTTCTACTCCACCGCGATGCCCGGGCTGTGGGTCCAGGCGGACTGGTTTTGGCAGGACCCGCAACCGAATCCCTTGCGACTGGTCGCGACGATCGTTCCGGGGTGGTCGGTACGGCCTGATGATCGCCCGGCTTGAAGACTACGTCCCACCCTCCCCTGGCAGTGATCGCGCCGTCGGCCCGTCGTAGGCGATCGGGATCGAGATGCGCATCGGGCGCTCGCGATTCATCTCCTCTGCCACCTGGGCGGTCAGGCCCGCGACCCGGCTGACGAGGAAGAAGAAGCGGGCGGCGACCGGGGAGAACCCAAGGTCGAGCAGGATCGCGCCCATGGCCCCGTCCACGTTGATCGGCAGGGGCCGGATGCGCCGGCTCGCCTCCTGGTGGACCGCCTCGGCCATCGCCAGGCCCTCACCCGCCACGCCATGCTCCCGGGCCATCGCGAAGAGCACCGTCGATCGTGGGTCCTCGGCGTGGGTGCGGTGCCCGAACCCCGGCAACCGGACACGTTGCGTGACCGCCCGTTCGACGAGCCAGGCGGCGGCGGCCAAGAATGATTGACTGTCCCGCTTTGCCCAGGTGATGCCCTCCGAGAGCAAGGCCGCGCACGCTTCTCCGGCTCCCCCGTGAGCGTCCCCGATGGCCAGCATGCCGGCGGCAACCGCCGCCTCCGGTGCCCGGCGGTTGCCCGAGGCGACCACCCGCGCCGCCAGGGCCGACGGCGACCCTGGCCCGTGGTCCACGCAAGCCACGAGCATCGCGTCGATGAGCCGCGACTCGCCGGGGGTAGGCAACCGCGACCGGTGCAACAGGAACAGCATCTCGGCAAACGTACACCGCTGGATCAGATCGACGATGTCGTAGCCCCGGACGCGAATATAGTCGGTGCCGCTGTCGGTGATCCCGGTCTGCCAGGTCTCCATCGCGTCCTCGATCTCCCTTCGGTTCCGGACGTTTCCTCTCCGGTTACGGCTCGTCCCGACGAACGGCGAGCGTTGGTGCACGGCACATGGGGCGGGACCAGATCCGCGCGATGAGCCCTGGTCCCCATGCCGGTCGTTTGCTAGATGATGCCGTCCTCTCTCAATCTGTCGAGATCCGATGACGAGATGCCTAACTCCTGACCGTAGACCTCGTCATTGTGGGCGCCGAGCCCCGGGCCGGGCCAGCGGATCTCGCCGGGGGTGCCGGAGAGGCGGGGCACGACGTGGTGCATCCTCACGTCGCCCTGGTCGTCGGAGACATCGGCCGTCAATTCCCGCGCCTGCCAATGCGGGTCACGTTCGATGTCCGCGATCGTCTGGACCGCCACCGCCGTGAGGTGGTTCGCCCCGGCGATCTCAAGGTTCTCCGCCAAGGTATGCCGGGCGATCGCCCCGGAAACCAGTTCATCGAGGGCATCCACGTTCCGGACCCGGGCCTCGTTCGTCGAGAAGCGAGGATCCCGGAGCAGGTCGCCGAGCCCATACGCTCTCAGGAACCGCCCGGCCGTGTCCGGCGTCGAGGCGCTCATGGCGATATAGCCGCCATCCGCTGTCCTATATGCCCCGCGCGGGGCCGTATTTCGCACCTTGGTGTCGTCGCGCGTCCGCACCCGCCCGAGCGCGGCGTATTCGGCCGCGAGAGGACCGAGGGCGGAGAACACCGCCTCGAAGAGCGACATGTCGATCGTCTGGCCAGGAGCGCCGTGGAGGTCCCGGTGATAGATCGCCATCATTGCCGCGTTGGCGGCATAGAGCGCGGCGTACATGTCGGCCAGCGGAAACGGCGGCAGGACGGGGGGGCCGCCCGCGTCGCCCGTCATCGCGGCCAGTCCGCTCGCCGCCTCGACCAACGTGCCGAAGCCCGGAAGGGTCCGTTTCGGACCTTCCTGGCCCCAGGCGGAAATGCGGACGATGACCAGGCCGGGATGCCAATCATGCAACGTCTCCGGCCCGATCCCCCACCCCTCCAACTTTCCGGGCACGAACGACTCGACCAGGATGTCGAACCGGGGCACAAGCTGCCGCAGCAAGTCTCGCCCCTCGGCCGCGTCGAGGTTCAGCGTCACCGACCGTTTGTTCCGGCCGTAGACCCGCCACCAGTACGATTCACCCTCGGCACGCCAGGTCCGAAGGGGGTCACCCCGGCCAGGTTGCTCGACCTTGACGACATCGGCGCCGAAGTCCGCCAGGATCATCCCGAAGGCGCCCCCGGCGACCAGCCGCGACAGGTCGAGGACCCGGACCCCCGCCAGAGCACCAACCATCTCAGTCCCTCTCCCCGGCGTTCCTCATCCCGCGGACGTCTCGGACCGGTGCCACGTCGCCACCCATCTATCCAGACCCGGCATCCATAGCGTCACGCCCCCGCCGGTCGGACCCGGACGGCCCCGCTCCCCATGCAGCCCTCGGTGATGACCAACCCGACGCCACCGCCCGTCAGCGGGTCATCCTCGTCCATCGCGTCGATGACCTGGTCTCCGTCGATCCAGCCCCTGATCCGCGTCCCGGTGACCTCGACGGCGAGCGCGTACCAGCGGTCGAACTCCCAGGGGAAGGCGACCTCGGCGAGGGTCGTCTCGCCGTCCATCGCCTTGATCAGGCGGACATGACCGTCGTCGCAGAGGGTCATCGCGTAGTACCGACGCAGTCCCCCGACCCGGACCGCGAGCCCGCCAGACGGCGCCAGATAGACCTTCACGTTGGCGTCCGCGCGGTAGTCGGTCCAGTCCGCCGTTCCCTGGCTGATGAGGCCAGTCCCGTGGTTCTTCACGATCCGGTACGGTTCCGGCCATCGGGGCCTGAAGTCGTCCACTCCGTCCATCCACGCCCTTCTCCACATGGTGCCGTCGGCGGCGGGCCGGTGGAAGGTGACATCCGGCGCCCCGTCCCAATCGAGGTAATCGAG